>NZ_CP095072.1:3903319-4206639 GCF_022919115.1 Gracilibacillus caseinilyticus
GAAGTATATACCAGATCATCAAAAACCCTCCCTTCTACAGCCGGTCAACATCAATGAATCATACGCAGCGACATTGCCACGAAATGAAAATGTCTGTACATGTAACAGTGTTTCGAAATCGTGCATTATCGAACAAGTCGTTTCTAAAGATCTACAAACTGTAGAGGATGTCAAATCCTGTACGAAAGCGTCCAGCTCATGCGGCGGATGTAAACCTGTCGTTCAGGAGTTACTAGATTATATCCATAGTGATTATTTCCATGAAACCGTACAAGATAATCGTTTCTGTACTTGCACACCACTTACCGAAGATGAAATTGTAAGCGAAATTCAGTACAAAAAACTGACTTCCTTGTCAATGATATTTCAGGAGTTAGCGTGGAACAATGCAACTGGATGTTCTACATGTCTGCCGGCCTTAAACTATTATCTTGAAATGATTTATCCGCAGAATTTTATGAATAATCAGATCTTTTATTTAGATCCAAAAACAAATGCCATTTTAGAAACAGATGGTACGTATACGATTATTCCACAAACTTATGGGGGGATTATTCACACAAACGACCTTCATCAAGTCAGTAAACTATTACGTCATTATCAACTAGATAATATTTATATCACAACTGAACAACGCTTGAAAATTTGTCATATTCCAGAGGAGCATCTTCTCCCGCTTTGCCGTGAGCTAAATATGCTGCTTCATGGCTATACAAATTATTCCATAAAGAGTATTGCAATACCCGAGAGTAGTTGTCAATGCAATAAGCTACAACAAATCAATCTAGCCACCCAGCTTGAAAAACAGACGGAGTTCGTTAATCTGCCTTATCAGGTGACGATAAAACTATTCTGTTGCAGAGAGGAATTGGACCGACAGTATTTTGATTTAGCCATCCTACAAACCAAAAACAGCTGGGATTTGATTACGCAGAAGGATATGCAACAACAGATTCTTTACGCTACAGACACTGCAGAAGAAATGACATTAATTCTGTTAGCGTTAATTCAATATTATCGTCAATCAGGCAACTTTCAAGAGAACCTGTTGCAATGGATTGAACGTGCAGGTCCCGTGCATATTCGAGAAGTATTATTAAACAGAGAATTTCACGAGATGTTGTGTTCTAACTTACAGCATGATCAAACAAAACGAAAACAAATGCTTGTGCGAAATCTTCAACCATAAAGAGATTGGGTTAGAAAGGGGACAGTTCTATGACAGAACTAATGCTTAAATATTTTCGCGATAAACAGCAAAAAGTGCAAACAGAAAGTATTTATGACACACAATGCCCATATTGCAGTATGCAATGCAAAATGCAACTGATCGAACAACGGGTAATTACAAGAAAAAAACATAAAACCATCGGAAAGGATAATCCCACATCACAGGGCCGACTTTGCGTGAAAGGTATGAATGCTCATCAGCATGCGCTCCATCACGACCGGTTAAAAAAACCACTTCACAAGGTAAATGGTGTATTTGAACCGATTAGCTGGGAGCAAGCCTACCAAATTATCGCTGAACAATTTACAAAGATTCAGCAAGAAGACGGAAAAGATGCATTATCGGTCTATGGAAGCGCCTCTATCACCAATGAAGAAGCATACTTACTCGGTAAATTCGCCCGGGTTGCATTAGAGACAAAGCATATCGACTACAATGGCAGACTATGTATGGCTTCCGCTGCAACAGCGGCCAATATGAGTTTCGGTGTAGATCGTGGTTTTACAAATTCATTGCAAGAGGTACCTCACACCAGATGCATCATCTTAGCTGGCACCAATATAGCTGAATGCCAGCCTACCATTATGCCTTACTTTGAAAAAGCAAAGGAAAATGGCGCATTTATCATTGCGATTGATCCACGGGAAACAAGTACAACCAAATTAGCCGATTTACACATTAAAAATAAACCTGGAACAGATGTCTATATTGCCAATGCTGTTATGAAAATTCTAATCGATTTAGACTTATTGGATCATGCATTTATTCAGGAAAGAACAGAAGACTTCCACGTAGTTCAAGACTATGTGAATACACTCCAATTAGATAAATTAGCCGATAGTGCTGGCGTATCATTGGATGACTTGTACCAAATGGCGCTTGTGTTCGGGCGCGAATCATCTGGAATGGTTTTTACAGCTCGTGGTATTGAACAACAAATTAATGGTACCGATACAGTGCGCGCCTTCTTAAATCTTCTACTTGCAACAGGCAAAATTGGTAAACCCTATTCCGGCTACGGTGCAATCACAGGCCAAGGAAATGGACAAGGCGCACGGGAGCATGGCCAAAAAGCAGACCAGTTACCAGGCTATCGGTTAATCGAGAATGAACAGGATCGGCAATACATCGCCAATGTATGGGGGGTTACAGCAGAACAATTGCCTCGTAAGGGAGTTTCCGCCTATGAAATGTTTGAGCGTATCATAGATGGTGAGATTACCAGTATGTTCGTCATGTGTTCCAATCCCGTTGTTTCTAATCCTAACGCCAACCTTATTAAAAAAGCCCTGAAACAGTTAAAGTTTTTAGTGGTAACGGATCTGTTTCTCTCTGAAACTGCGAAGTTAGCGGATCTAGTATTACCTGCCACTTCCTATTTAGAAGATGAAGGTACTTTAACGAACGTCGAAGGACGTGTCCTATTACGCGAAGCCAGTTATCCTATCCAAGGAGAAGCCAAGCATGATTGGCAAATTCTTTGTGAAATAGCAAGTATATTAGGAAAGAAGCAATATTTTGATTTCGAAAATGCAGAAGCAATCTTTGAGGAGCTGCGTATCGCAAGCAAAGGCGGTAAAGCAGATTATTCTGGCATAACCTATCAGCGTTTAAGACAGGAGAAAGGAATCCTTTGGCCCTGCCCTGATACCAGGCACAAAGGAACAGAGCGCTTGTTTGAAGAATCATTTGCTCATCCAAATGGAAAAGCAAAAATGGTAGCTATTCCTTGTCAAAGCAAACAATTGAAGCCCGTACCGACTGAACAATATCCATTGTTTTTAACAACTGGCAGAGTAATGAGTCACTATTTAACTGGTGAACAAACGAGAAAAAGTCCTTCACTTGCGGCTCGTGATTTCGAGGCATTTGTAGAAATACATCCAGATACTGCAGCTAAATATAGTATTCAACCTAACTCACTTGTTCGGATCACATCTGAACAAGGATGGATCGTTGTCAGAAGCAGATATTCTTCTACCATTCGCCAAGACACTGTTTTCGTTCCATTTCATTGGACAGAAGATCAAAATGTAAATCGACTTGTGGCCGATCAACTGGATCCCTATTGTAAAATGCCCGGGTTTAAAATGAATGTCGTCCGACTCAGCCCGATAGATGGCTAACAGAGATGACTAATATATATCACCTCTATATACCAACACTCACCGTTATAAAGGAGTAATACGATGACTAGTATAAATCAGGATTATCAAGGTCAGAAACAGATGCTGACAATTGCTACAATAGCCTTTTTTATCAGTGTTATGGTTTGGTTCAATATGGCACCTTTCCAGTCTTCGATTCAAGATCAACTTTCGCTTACAAAAGATGAAATAGGTGCATTGATGATTGTTAACCTGGCATTAAGTATCCCAGGAAGAATCATTTTTGGACGATTAGTTGATCGATATGGGCCAAAGAAAGTATTTTCTATATTCTTAATCATAATGAGTATGCCCTGCTTTCTATTTGCGATCGGTACATCTTATATTCAGCTGCTTATCTCCAGATTGATCTTAGGTACTATTGGTGCCAGCTTTGTGATCGGAATCAGAATGGTATCTGAATGGTATCCAAATCATCAATCCGGTCTGGCGCAAGGTATCTATGCAGGGTGGGGGAATTTTGGTTCTTCTTTTGCAGCACTTACTCTCCCCTCTCTTGCTTTGTTTTTCGGAGGAGATAACGGCTGGCGCTATGCAATATTTATCACTGGTCTTCTTGCGTTAATCTATGGCTTGTTTTTCCATTTCAAAGCTAAAGATACACCTGAATGGAAAACATTTCATTATACGAATACAGCCAATCCTATAAAAGCAACCAGTTCGACTGACCTTGTTTTCCTCATGTTGTTAAACTTTCCTGTATATGGCGGGTTTGCTATTTTAATCTGGACACTGGAAAATACATCGGTATTACCATCAAATCTGGCCAAAATACTATACGGAGGCATTGCCGTATTTTATATCTTCAACATGCGAAAAAGATGGAAAGAGAACCAAGTATATTTACAAAAAAAGATACCCTCTAAAGAGAAGTTTTCCATGAAGAATGTTGCTATATTAAGCTTAGGTTATTTCTCAACATTCGGCTCCGAATTAGCGATTATTTCAATGCTGCCAATGTTTTTCCAGGAAACATTTGCGATCACCACAGTCTTTGCAGCAGCGATTGCCTCCAGCTTTGCTTTTACTAACCTTATTGCTCGTCCTGCTGGTGGCTGGCTGAGTGATCGATTCGGACGGAAAAAAGTAACATTGCTGCTATTAGCTGTACTTACCTGTCTCTATCTATTAATGACGTTAATTAATAGCAGTTGGCCAATATTCTTAGCATTAATGATTACAGTTTGTTGCTCGTTTGTAAGTCAAGCTGCTTCTGGGGCCATATTCTCGATGGTCTCTCATGTCAAACAAAATCAAACCGGTCAAATTGCTGGTATGGTTGGTGCATACGGAAATATTGGGTCACTATGCTTTTTAGCAGTACTCAATTTGTTTTTTCCATCCATGTTTTTTATAGTTATATCATTTGTGTTACTAGTCTGTTTTTGTTCTACAACACAATTACATTTGCAAAGCAAACCAGCCTCAATCAAAAAATCGATTAACGCAAAAGCGCTTTAATTATCACATGTATGTCTCTGCTGTTTTTCTGCCAGAGACTTATTCGTGTTTTCTTGTTATATTTTCTTACATTGTTTTTGAGAAAACAGGATAATAATGATATTTCCATGTTAGATAACTTCACGACTTGGTTGTTTATTACTTCCAGTCTTTTATAATGAAACCATCACAAACCATAGGAGGTTATTTAAGTGAAAACAGGATATCAAGGAAACATTAAAACACTTGGCTTTACTACACTCGCATTCTTTATTACTTTTGTCGTCTGGTTTAATATGGCTCCATTTATGTCTACATTAAAGCAACAATTTGGTTTAACGAATGACGAGGTGGCATTGCTGACTGTAGCTAACGTCACCCTAACTATTCCCGCACGTTACTTAATTGGAATGTTCGTTGATCGTTTTGGTCCTAAAAGAGTATTTTCAAGTTTACTAATAATTTTAAGTATTCCCTGTTTTGCCTTTGCCCTTTCTACTAGCTTTACACAATTGATGATTTCTCGAATATTTTTAGCACTGATTGGTGCAGGTTTTGTCATTGGAATTCGTCTGGTATCAGAATGGTTTTCAACAAAAAGTGTCGGATTTGCAGAAGGTATTTATGGAGGCTGGGGTAACTTCGGTTCTGCCGCAGCATCGATGACATTGCCAGCACTCGCATTGTTATTTGGTGGAGAAGATGGCTGGAGATATGCGATCGCTCTTACTGGTATTATCAGCTTAGTCTACGGCTTTCTGTTCATGAAAATTGTCGAAGATACACCTGAAGGGATCACGTATCGCAAACCGAAAAAGAGCGGCGCGCTAGAAGTAACCAGTTATCGTGATTTAACAGGTCTTATGTTCATGAGTATTCCCCTTTTCGGTATCTTAATTTTTCAAAGCTATCGTTTATGGAATTTAGATTTTATCAGTTTACAAGTGATGATAGTTATTATCGTGGCATTAGTCGCCTTGTTCTTTTATAATTTATCAAAGATTTGGAGTGTGAATAAAGAGCATCTGGAACAAGGAGTACCTGAGAAAGAAAAGTATTCCTTCAAACAGGTAGCAATCCTTAATTTTGCTTATTTCTGTACGTTTGGCTCGGAGCTAGCTGTTGTATCGATGTTACCATTATTTTTCGAAGAAACCTTTTCATTGGGCGTTGCACAGGCTGGTCTAATAGCAGGGAGCTTTGCATTCATGAACCTGATGTCACGTCCAAGTGGAGGCTGGTTTAGTGACAAATTCGGCCGTAAAAAATCATTGATGATCTTTATCGGTGGTTTAGCTGTAGGTTATATGGGCATGGCGCTGATCGGTTCCGGTTGGCCAATTTGGGTGGCTGTAGTCGTAACAATGGGATGTTCTTTCTTTGTGCAGGCCGGCGAAGGTGCTGTGTTTGCTATGGTACCGACGATTAAAAAGTCGGTAACTGGTCAAATATCTGGTATGGTTGGTGCATACGGAAATATTGGCTCAGTTGTATTCTTAACCATTTTCAGCATGGTAAGCCCAAGTCTATTCTTTATTCTAATCGGCTTGTCCGCTGTCATTTGCTTTATCTGTATGTTCTTCCTTGAAGAGCCGGCGAAAGAAACAACGACCGAAACCTTAAAACAGCCGAAAGCAAAAGCAGGAAACGTAGCAACGTTTTAAGTTTCATCCAGGCTGGGACCAAAGATTTCTAGCCAAATAAAAGCCGAACATAACTCGAATCCTGATCAAACAAGATTCATGCAATGTTCGGCTTTTTTCTTATGCTGTAAAAATGAACTGCGAAGTAATTTCTAACAAAAATACTCTAATTACAGTCGATGTGAAAGAGAGTTGTATAACAATTTGGCTATTTTGACATATTTTATGTGCGTAGCAAGCTCGACAACGATAGGAACAGCTAGAAACCGTGATGCTAATATGCATCATTAGCATCACGTATGGACACTGGAGAATACACTCAATATTTCACCTCTTACGTCTGTTGTAGAGCTTAAACATTAGCGCAGGCCATCCAAGTAGACTCCCGCGGGACGCGAAGTAGTTGGCCGGAGCGGTATCTTAGCATATAAAATATGTCAAAATGGTCCCAACGCTAATTAACGTGAATTCTCACACCAAATCGTCATTACTTCGCAGTATTCTTCTACCTCGCATCACTTGTAATTCAGAACAGTACTTAATTATAGTTTGATTGTTCGTTTTCTAGCATACACACTTCTGCCACGCCACAGTCCCTTTCACTATATTTCCAGCGCAGGACTTAATATTACTTGCCACCAGATTAACAAACTTATTACGATTGCAATGAAAACGATTAAACTCTTTACTGCATATGGAAATCTGTTCGGAATAAATGTTAAGGATAATCCACTAATAAGTCCAGCTACCGCCATATAAATGACAGCATATATGAGCATCCCCAAGAAATTATCTACAGGAAGCGCCATTGATTCTCTGATCATACCCATTCTTACACCTCATTATAAAATACAATTTTCGGCTGTGTTCTTCACCAATACTATCATACAATATTTTTCTTATTATGAAAGTATTTTTTTATTTTTTCATGAATAATGTAAATCTTTGTTAAAAATTGTATATTTTATTTAACAGCAGCTTTATACCCTCTTCACACTCTCCTATTATAATCGGCTGTGGAATACTAGTCTAGCAATGATTAAAAGGAGAATGAATATGTACGCTGTCGAACTAAAACATGTGGACAAGAGCTATGACAAAAAACAGCTAGTCGTTAATGATGTAAGTGTCACCATCGAACCTGGTGAATTCTTTGTGCTAGTCGGGCCTTCAGGCTGTGGGAAAAGTACGCTATTACGTATGATAGCAGGACTAGAAGAATTAAGTGCAGGCTCCCTTCTTATTGATGGAAAACGTGCTGATCATTTACCGCCCAGCAAAAGAGAACTGTCCATGGTATTTCAAAATTATGCCTTGTATCCGCACATGACAGTAGCTGATAATATCACATTCGGTCTGGATGTGAAAAAAATACGAAAAAAAGAACGTAAAGAAAAATGTGATGAAATAGCAGCAATGTTAGGCTTAACCGATTTTCTTAAAAGGAAACCAAGACATTTATCCGGTGGTCAACGGCAGCGCGTTGCACTAGCTAGAGCAATCATTACGAACTCCCCCATTTGTCTGATGGACGAGCCTTTGTCCAATCTGGATGCAAAATTAAGAGCCTATATGCGAGCGGAGATCAGAGAACTACAAAGAAAACTAGGAATGACATTAATTTATGTCACTCATGATCAAATAGAAGCAATGACAATGGGCGATCGCATTATGGTATTAAATGAAGGAACGATACAACAAATTGGAAGACCTATTGACGTGTATAACACACCAGCAAATCCTTTTGTTGCAAAATTCATCGGTTCTCCCCCGATGAATATAACGAATGGCATCTTAGATTCTTCTACCTCACGCATCCACATCAATGATCAATCACATTTACCCTTTGATTCTAAACAGATACTAAACTCGACTTCTAATAAAGTTATCGTAGGAATTAGACCTGAACAGTTAACACGATATGACGAAACAGAGACAAATAGCGTGCCAATTACCGTTACGATTGATCATTACGAAATTCTCGGCACTGAAACATTACTTAAGTTTAACTGGAACAATGAAACTTGGTATGCCAAATGGTACGGACAGTGGGACGTTCAAATCGGTCAGTCTTTGACATTAGCACTTGACTGTCAATCTGTTTGTATTTATGACAGTATAACTGGTCGACTGATTAAAAAACCTGAGACTGTCCAGCATCAGGATGTAAGTGAGGAGATTGTATGAAGCAATCAGCAGAAATACAAGTTGCCACTGTCCCACAAGCAGTAACGAAAAAAAGATTGGTATACTGGCGAAGCGCTATTTGGTATTTGTTACCTTCCATTATTTTATTTAGTCTGTTCTTATTTTATCCATTGGCTAAAACATTCTATTTGAGTTTCTTCCTGACCGATCGGCAAGGTCTCGCCAATGTATTTGTTGGACTTGAAAATTATCAATACATATTACAAGCTGAAAGCTTTCACAAAAGTATAATAGCCACTTTATTATTCGTGTTTTATACAGTCCCGACAGGTGTATTGATCTCTTTGTTCCTAGCATTACTAACGAACGAAAAGTTAAAAGGCATCGGATTCTTTCGGACCATTTTCGCATCTACGATGGGAATATCTGTTGCTGCATCGGCTGTTGTATGGCTATTTATTTTTCACCCAAGTATGGGGATCCTTAATCAACTTATCACAGCAGTTGGTGGACAATCGGTGGAATGGTTATTAAACCCTGACTGGGCACTTGTTTCTGTTTCCGTCACCACGATCTGGATGAATATCGGTTTCTCTTTTTTAATATTACTAGGTGGTTTGCAAAATATTGATAATCACTTATATGAAAGCGCAAGGATTGCTGGTGCTGGCTACTTCTATCAGCTGCGCAGAATTACGATTCCGATGCTGTCGCCTACCCTGTTTTTCGTTGTTACGGTGTCATTAATTAATGCCTTTCAAACATTTGGCCAGGTTGACATTTTGACTCAGGGCGGCCCATCAGAATCTACCAATCTGATCGTCTATTCGATTTATCGAGAAGCTTTTGTCAATTACCAATTCGGAACAGCAAGTGCTCAGTCTATCTTTCTTTTCTTATGTATCCTGATTGTTACGATTTTACAATTTACATTTGGAGAAAGGAAGGTTCATTACCAATGAGTCGTCTACAAGTAACCGTCACCTATTTACTCTTATTACTATCAAGCATTCTGATCTTTTTTCCAATTCTTTATGCTTTCTTTATCAGTTTTATGTCCGGTGCTGAACTTTTGCAAGGTAGTATTTGGCCACAATCCTTTCATTTTGAAAATTACCAAAAAGCCTTCGACCATTTACCATTAGCACATTATTTATGGAACAGCTTCTTTGTTTCAACCGTTGTGATGCTTGGTCAGCTTGTGGTAAGTGCTTTGGCGGCTTTCGCCTTTGTCTTTATTCCTTTCAAAGGAAGATCTTTTGTGTTCTTTCTATTTATTTCGACGATGATGATTCCATGGGAAGCAACAATGATACCAAATTTTCTAACCATCCAGCATTTTGACTGGATCAATCGCTATGAAGGGTTAACTATACCTTTTTTTGCAATTGCATTCGGTACCTTTCTTCTTAGACAACACTTTCTTACTATTCCAACAGAATTAAAAGAAGCCAGTGATATTGCCGGACTGCGATCATTTACATTTTTCTGTAAAGTCGTCGTTCCTTACTGTCGCACTTCTTTTGTTACGTTGGGCACTTATGGTTTTCTTACCACCTGGAACATGTACTTGTGGCCGTTACTCGTAACCAATAATGATGAAGTAAGAACGGTACAGATTGGCTTAAAGCAACTGCAAACACAGGAAATGGCGACAGATTGGGGGGTGGTGATGGCTGGTGTAATGATTGTAATAATTCCGACACTAATTTTGTTGTTTTTAGGACAGAAACAATTGCAAAAAGGCCTCGCTCAAGGAGCTCTAAAATAATGAAAGGGGAAGTTTATAATGAAAAAAAATCTATTATTCTTACTTATGATGCTCATACTTATTTTTGTAACTGCCTGTTCCAATCAAGCCAACGGAAAAGAACCAACAGATAAATCTGCAGAGGGGCAAACCTCGGATAATGCCAATGCTGAAACAGATGAAACTGCTGAGGTACCAGAAGAAAAAGTTGAAGCGGTTTTTTGGCATGCCATGTCTGGTGGCGGTCAGGAATCAATTGAAGCAATTGTAGACAATTTTAATAATTCACAGGATAAATATACGATTATTCCTGAGTTTCAAGGATCGTATGAGGAGGCTCTAACGAAATTCAGAAGCGTTGGTGGAACAGAAGATGCACCTGCGATTATTCAAACTTTTGAAGTAGGGACAAAATATATGATAGACAGTGGCTTCATTGAACCTGTACAATCCTTTATCGATGAAGAAAACTATGATATTAAACAGTTAGAAGAGAATATTTTAAATTACTATACGGTGGATGATCAATTATATTCGATGCCCTTTAACTCTTCCACCCCAGTCATGCTTTATAATAAAGATGCGTTTAAAGAAGCAGGGGTAGACCCTGAAAATCCACCGCAAACATTTGCAGAAATAAAAGAGGCTGCAGAAGACTTGACAGTGAAAGATGGTGAAAATACGGAGCGATATGGTTTCTCCATTCTCAATTATGGATGGTTTATCGAAGAGCTTATTGCCACACAAGGCGGACTGTTTGTAAACAATGATAATGGTCGAGCAGAATCCGCAACAGAAGCTGTATTTAATGGTCAAGAAGGACAGCGAGTCTTTCAATTAATTGATGAAATGAACCAAGCAGGCACTTACGGAAATTTTGGTTCTAATTGGGATGATATTCGGGCAGCTTTCCAAACAGGGAAAACAGCGATGTATTTGGATTCCTCTGCGGGCGTATCAGCCACTGTAGAGAATGCGCCATTTGATGTGGGAGTAGCATATATTCCTTACTCAGAAGAAGCAGAACGTAATGGCGTTATCATCGGTGGTGCCTCTCTTTGGATGACAAACAGTATCGATAAGGAAAAACAAAAAGCAGCATGGGAATTCATGAAATTCTTGCAAACTCCTGAGAGTCAGGCAAAATGGCATTTAGACACAGGTTACTTTGCCATTAATCCGGCTGCATATGAAGAAGAAATAGTTCAAGAAAAGTGGGCAGAATTTCCGCAGCTAAAAGTAACCGTAGACCAATTGCAAGAAACTAAGCCATCCGTTGCCACGCAAGGTGCGTTAAGTTCGGTCTTTCCAGAGGCGAGACAACAAGTAGTGACAGCTATGGAAAATGTATTACAAGGAACAGATCCGAAAGAAGCGTTAGATAAAGCGGCAGAAGAAACAAATCGCGTAATCGAACAAGCAAACCGCGCCAATCAGTAAAATGAATCTTCCAATTTGTATTGAGTGACATACGTATGATTAAGTTCGCAACAATAACAGGACCGGGTAACACAACCCGGTCCTGTTATTGTATTGACACTTTTAGCATTACACTATTTTCTGCAACTTTTTGGAAAAACACGAACATCTCTAAACAATATTCGAGTTATGTTAAGATTTTCTATTGTGCTGTATCTATAAACTGCGCAGTAACAAAATAGTGCTCTTAAACCTTGAGACCATTTTGAAATGTTCTTAGTGTTATGATATCGCTCCGTCCAACCACTCCACGTCCTGTGGGGCACGGCTGAAGCTAACTTTGTAAAGAAGAACGCTTCACAAAGTGGATCTTCAGCACCTGCACGTCCCACGGGAGTCTACGTGGTTGGCCTACGCTATGGTTTTGCTCTACAACTAATAACACAGCTAGTATTTTGAGCGGTGTCCTTTAGTGTCTATACCTCATCTTTAATATGGATAATGCCTAGCACCCCTGCTTTTAGCTGTTCCATGCGTTGTAGCACTTCCTTAAGCGTAGGAAATAGGCGGAGACTCCCGTGGAATCAGCGCGAGCTGAAGATCCACTTTTGAAAGAAAAGAATTTTCTTTCAAAAGTTAGCTGAAGCCGTGCCCACAGGACGCGGAGCCTATTTCCGGAACTTTGCTAAGCACAGTAAAAATGTCATAATCACCAAATGGAAATAAAATTTTACAGCATTAGATAGATTCTTACTTAGGATAAAATATGATACATAGCCAGAGTCTCTTTCCTTCGCAGTATGTTTCTACTGCGTATTGTCTGTAATTAGAACAGCGCCTATCTATTTCCGGGTTGTTCGTTTTTTAGGATGCATAATTCAGTTATGTCCTCTTCTCTTATTTCGCCTTATCATAATACTTTACCGGTATATCTGATCAATCGCATTATATTCTTTGTCCGTTAATGCGACATCTAATGTGTTGAGATTCGCTTTTACTTGATCGGGTTTTTTAGCACCAGGGATGATCGTGTCGATTGCTGGATGGTTTAAATACCATGCCAGTACAAGGTGCGCTACCTCTACCCCTTTATTGTTGGCTATTCCTTTCAGTTGATCCACTCGTTCTAATTCCCTTTCAAATCGTTTCCCTTTAAACTGATCCATATTTTGTCTAAGATCATTAAAGCGTGTATCTTTAGTATATTTACCTGCTAACAAGCCAGCTGCAAGTGGAAAGTAAGGAACAAATGAAATGGATTTTTCCTGAACATATGGGAATAAGTCTTCTTCTGCTTTTCGATTAATTAAATTATATTCACCTTGATAAACATCGACATAGCCATCTTGATTGGCTTCTTGCAGTTGATCTCGGGAAAAATTAGAAACTCCAATTGATCGGATCTTCCCTTGTTCCTTCAGCTCCTGCAACGCACCTACCGCTTCATATTTAGGCGTGTCTTCATCAGGAAAATGGATATAAAACAGATCAATATAATCTGTTTTTAACCGCTTCAAGCTATCATCTACCGTTTGCTGTAAGAAGGCAGGTGAATTATCGTTAGCAATATCGTCTCCTTCGTAACGATGACTGCCTTTTGTCGCAACGATCATCTCATTTCTTTTTCCTGTCTCTTGTAATACTTCGCCAATTAATTCTTCCGATCTTCCTAATCCATAAATAAAGGCTGTATCAAGAAAGTCCATTCCTTGATTTATTGCCGTTCTAATTAATTCTTTTCCCGTTTCTTCATTCAAGTTTGGATAAAGATTGTGACCGCCAACAGCATTTGTACCGAGTCCTACAGGATTCACTTGTAAATCTGTTGCACCAATTTGTACTTTTTTCATGAAAATACCTCCATTATGATTGGTTTAGTTCTTTAATAATAGCTTCTGCTGTTTCACCGTGTAATGCTTGGAGCATATTTTTGGCAGCAAAAAATTTCATTTCCTCGCGTGTTTCGGACGTTGCAGAACCGATATGAGGTAAAGTAACTACTTGTTTCATCTTTAACAATGGATTGGCTGAATCAATGGGCTCTTGTTCAAATACATCTAAACCTGCTCCTGCAATTTCATTATTCTCTAACGCTTCAATTAATGCTTGTTCATCCACGACAGCCCCTCTTGCTGCATTAATAAAGTGACTAGTGCTCTTCATTTTGCTAAATGCTGCTTTATCGATTAAGTGATATGTCTCATCTGTTAATGGTGTCATAAGCAAGATAAAATCAGAACTTTTCAGCAATTCGTCCATCGATTGATATTCGATTTGCCATTCGTCTTCAACATCTTTTTTACGGGAACGATTATAGTAACTGACATCCATCTGGAAGCCCAGCTTTGCTCTTCTCGCAACCTTTTCTCCTATTCGCCCCATTCCGATAATACCTAATTTTTTGTGGTGAACATTCTGGCCAAACAATGGTTGTCCAACAGATTGATCCCATTGTCCTTGTTTAACATATTGGTCTAATTCTGGTATTCGTCGGGCACTGCTTAAAATTAATCCAAATATTAAATCTGCTACTGTTTCGTCTAATACATAAGGAGTATGTGTTGCGATAATTTGATGACGTTGTAACGCGTCTACATCAAAATTGTCGTAACCGACGGAAATATTACTGACCACTTCCAGTTGCGTTGCCTGTTCTAGCAATTCATCGTCTATTGCATCTTTGGCTGTAATTAACCCATGATAGTTTCCAATTTCCTTCAACAGCTGCTCTCTTGGCATCTGTTCATTATTATTCCAACAATCAAGTTCTACGTGCTCTTCTAAATATTGTTTGACACTATCAGGTATCGGCTCTGTGACTAACACTCTCTTCTTCATATGATCCTCCTATTGTAGCAATCTATTTTAATTGTAGCATGAGTTATTTTAATATTCGAAAAATGTGTTTATGTGAGGTTAAGAAGATTCCCTGATCAAAATCCGAATCTCCAATCACCGTCAGAAATTGATCATAAATCGTTCTGGCTTTTTAGTTTGATAATATAAATTATGTCTCTTTTTGAAATGTTTTTAGTTGTAGGATACCGCTCCAGCCAACCACTTCGCGTCCAGTGGGGCACGGCTGAAGATCCACTTCTCTGTGCCTGTCTCTATAAGTATCGCTTCGAAATGAGCTTCCTCGGTATAAAGCAGCAATGAAGTAGTCCAAGTAGTAGCCTAGCTGAAGAGCCTTGTCCCACAGGACGCAGAGCATATTTCCGGAGCTTTGTTAAATATCTAGAAATATCATAATACCCAAATCGGCAGACAGCTTCAGTTTACATAATCTATATTAACGGTATTACTAATACATTATTTCAAAGTACTTTGGGTGAATATGTACAATTACTTTATTGATAATAA
The DNA here is from genome assembly GCF_022919115.1 of Gracilibacillus caseinilyticus. NCBI lineage: Bacteria > Bacillati > Bacillota > Bacilli > Caryophanales > Bacillaceae > Gracilibacillus > Gracilibacillus caseinilyticus. Next base: position 3,918,482 of record NZ_CP095072.1, read on the forward strand.
CTACACTTTAATTACACATAAAAAAGCAGTCCACTAATGTAAGGACTGCTTTTTCGCTTTTATTGCTGTTCCGATCTGAGTTCGATAATAACTCCTGCTGTTTCTTCGATTGATTTATCCGACACATTAATGACCGGACATCCGAGTCGTTCCATTAATGCATTGGCTGTTTTCAATTCTCGTTTTATTTGATCCATTGATGCGTATTTCGATTGTGCTGGTAAGCCTAATGTTTTTAATCGTTCCGTTCTGATTTTCAACAAATGTCCTGGATCGATGGTTAAACCAATGATCATTCTATCAGATGGTTTGAATAATTCCTCTGGCGATTCCATGTCAGGTAATATCGGAAGATTTGCTGTTTTGATTCCTTTATGTGCCAGAAAAATGCTAAGAGGTGTTTTCGAGGTTCTTGAAACACCAATCAATACCACATCAGCAGATAGAAGTCCCTTTACATCCTTGCCATCATCGTATTTCACAGCGAACTCGACTGCTTCAATCCGCTTAAAATATTCTTCATCCAAAACTTGGCGCTGGCCCGGCTCCGGCTTTGGATTATCATTGAACGTATCAATATATGCCTGCATCATCGGGCCCATCACATCAACCGCACGGATATCGTAACGAATTGCCTCCTGCTGCATTTTTGCTCGCAATTCTGGCTGAACAAGCGTATACGCTATGAAGCTTTTCTTCTCGCGCACTTCCTGGATAATCGCTTCAATTTCTTCTTCTGTCTGTATATGACTGTACCTTTTCATATCCACCTTATTTTGTGTGAATTGTCTGATCGTTGCTCTGACCACTGCTTCAGCGGTCTCTCCTACTGCATCCGAACATATATAAACAACAGAATGGTTATTTGTCATTACGAAGACTCCCCCTTGCGTTATGCTTCTGATCCCATCTCAATTAAAGCTTTGACTATATTTGTTTTGGTAATGCGACCAATTACTTTCAATGCCTGGCTATTCTCTGCAGATTTAACGACTGGTAAACTGTCCACTTCATAATAGACCATCATTTGTGCCGCTTCAAACGCTGTTTTCTCCGGCTCAATCGTATAGACCTTTGGCTGTTTGGTCATCACAAGCTGTACAGGCATTGATGCTGCCTGTGCGTTACCTAAAGTAACTTTCAACAGATCTTTTCGTGAGACAATGCCTTCTAATTCATTTTGATCATTGACCACCATTAGTGTTCCAACATCCTCAAGAAAAAGACTAATCACTGCATCATTGACTGTCGTCGTTCCCTTAACAGTAATTGCTACCCCTTGGATATCTTTGACAAACGTTTGATTCCAAATATCCTGTTGTTTTTGTTTTTGCATATTTTTGGATAAATAATAGCCTACCTTTGGTTTTGCTTCGATTTGTCCCGTCATCACTAATACGGCCAAATCAGAACGAAGTGTACCTTTGCTGACACCAAGCATTTCTGCAATTTGCTCTGCTGTGATCGGTTCATGTTTCGATAAAATATTCATTATTTCTTTTTGCCTTTTAGTAAAATCGATCATCATTTTCCTCCTGCTTTCGCACCAAAACGTCCAATTTCATGTATAAAAATATCATAACATATTTTGTACACAAGCGAGTAAAGCAATTCCTAAAAACTCGGCCACATTCCAAAACAAAGCCATTTCTACACTTATTTTATTCGGTGATTTACATTATCGGGAGAAATTCAAATTATCTGTAAAGCAGGTTACAAAATGCAGATAATATTATATGATATAAAGGAACGCTTACATAAGGAGTTTTATACATATGCCATTTAAAACGAAAACGACTTATTACATGTTACTTTTCGTTATTTTTGGAGGGTATCTTATATTTGGTGTCTCTGAAAATATTAAAGGTCCAGCATTACCTGAAATGCAAAGCGAATTAGTACTTAGTGATGGTACGCTAGGGTTATTGTTAGCGATTAACTCTTTCGGCTTTTTACTTGCATGCACGTACTCTTCATGGTTGATTGCCAAAATCGGTACTAAAGTAACGAGCATCTTAACCTTTCTATTAATGGCGATTTCCGGAGTTTGTATCTTTTATTCCACTAACTTTGCCTCGTTAGTTGGAGCATATTTTTTACTCTACATTGGGAATGGTATGCTTGAAATCAGTTTAGCGATTATCGCTGCTCGTTTGTTTACAAAAAACACAGGTACCATGTTGAATTTGTCTCATTTCTTTTATGGACTTGGTTCGACAGTGGCGCCAATAATTGCTGCCCAAATGATGGGATGGGAATGGAATGCAACAGAACTAGGCTGGCGCGGTATGTATATGATTATGCTAGCACTTTCTGTATTACCGATTATCCCAGTGATCTTGAGCAAATTTCCTGAAGAAGAAACGGAAGAGACGGAAGACCAAACCTCTTTCAAAAAATTAATGAAAGACCCGATTGCCTGGCTGATCGTATTTGCTCTAACCATGGGTGTCACGACTGAGTTAGGAATTGCCGCCTGGTTAGTCAACTACTTAGTGAAAGTGAGTGACTGGGGCATTTCGGCGGCGTCCAGCATGCTTTCTATCTTTTTCTTTTCTTTCATGTTGGCACGTTTGTTATTAGGGCCTGTCACAGATAAATTTGGATATGCCCGATCGATTATTGTGTTCTCCATTTTCGCCGGCGTATTCAGTCTTATTCCGATCTTTGCAGGTGGTTCAACCGCCATTTTGTTCGCTATTGCTGGATTCGGTGTTGGCCCGATATATCCAACTATGATGGCGCTTCTTGCCAAGAAATACACTAAGGGCACCGATTCTGCGATTACTTTTACCGTTGTGATGGTCGGTATCGGTGGTGTTATAACAAATTTATTAATTGGATATATTATTGAAGGCGTGACGCAGTTATCTTTTGGTACTACCCTGAAAGAGAGTAACCAGATCGGTATGCAAGCAGGATATGTCTTCATTGCCATTACAGCAATATTTTGCGCATGGGCAACCTATGAAATTCATCGAAGGTTGAAAAAAGCAGGCAATGTACTATAAAATTTCTGGAGGTGATAACCGTGGCAACAACAGAAAAAAAGCGTAAAACTTGTGAGAAAGGACATCACTATTACAAAAGCAGTGATTGTCCTACTTGTCCCATTTGTGAAACAGAACGTAAACCTAGCGATGGTATTTTATCTCAAGTATCAGCACCAGCTAGACGCGCATTGGAAAGTCTACAAATTGAAAACTTACATCAACTGTCACGATTTACCGAAAAAGAAATCAAGCAATTGCACGGTATGGGACCAGCTGCCATCAAAATACTAAAAGCATCTTTAGAAAAAGAAAATCTATCCTTTAAAAAGTAGAAAAGCCTGGGGCTGCCCCCAGGCTTTTACGTATTATTGTGATAGACCTTCAATAGTCATCTCTTCTACTGTAGCAGTTCCGTTGTCCAGCACCTTTACTTCGGCATTAATACGATCTCCTTGTTCCAGGAATATCGCCATCGGAGCTTTACTTGCATTCACAGAATAAATGGTACTGTTGTCTGTTAATAAGAATTGGACTACTTGCCCTTGTTCGGTGGATGTGACAAGCACACGGTTCACTTCTCCTGATACTGATTCTGTCTCTACTTCACCAGTCGATCCGACATTACCAGGCGCCTGTAACAATGCCATACGATACGCATCCAATGTTTCTTTAGCTGTATCACCAAATACAACAAAATCTGAATCATTGGCTTTTATATAAGCATATTGTTTATGCAAACCATTCGGGTCTAATACATTCACAATCCATGTCGGATTTCCATCCACATTATATAAAACGGGCATATATCCTTCCCACTTTTTCTCAGGGTACTCTTTGTTGACAATCTGTTTTGCCCCTTCACTATCCATAATGCCATTATTCATTTCTCCGCCATAATACGTTAACTCACCACTTCGTGCATTTATCAATGTGTAACCGAGCGCAGAGTCGATATTCTCTTTCGGAGATGTTAAATCAGTAAAATAAAACATTTCGCCATTCTCATCGAAAACAGGGGTCACTTCAGACTCAGAACCTGAAGCATTCGGTATTTTGACATCTTTTTTGCCAAACACACTATTTAGCCACCCATGAATATATTTACCAAAATAGTTATTTTCTAACGAAGCCATTTCCGAACTGACGGATCCTTCAATAAATTCAGGTGCATCAGCAGTATCCATCATTTTCATATCGCCAGAATCCGGATCGATAATTACCACTTTCAGCTCTTCCAGGTTTGGTTTATTTGTTATCGACATTGGACGGTATACCGTTTGTACATACCATGGCTTTCCATCTTCATCTACTTCCAGTTGTGCTTCACCACTTTGGATATATTGTGGATACTGGTTATAGATAACACGACCGACATATTTTTGAAAATAACTGGAATTTGTGTACTGCATGCTGTCCTCATGAAAGGATGGCTGCGCATTGACATTTGTAGCCGAAATCGTGAAATAACCTGCTGTTTCTTTGCCTCTTAAGAACTTCCAGAAATCCGAAAATTCTACTGGCGCCACGTAAACTACATCATTTCCTATTTTTTGTACTTGTAATTTACCTAAATCATAAAACTGCGGGTTTGGGACGACACTCATCGCCTTCTGAATTTTGTTTCGTGCAAATTCCGGTGCCACAGTAATCGGAGTCTCATCTTTCGATAGCGGTTTTGCCTGCTCTTCTTCGCTGACGATTATCGTTTGATTTGCTTCATCCAATGTCGTAAACCCTGCAATAATAACAACGATCATTGCGATCAGGCCGATCGTAAAAAAGAAAAAGATCGGTCTAACTACTCTTGTTTCTTTCTTTTCACCTGGTCGGATCATATACAAAAATAACGGCAGCAATACCGCTGCTATGATCAAATTCGCTGCCAGCATATTCGGTACGGTAATAGCAGGCATGATGAAATAAAACAATATAGCCGTCAAGACATATCCAGTAATAAAAAGGATCATCCCATGTTTCATAATACGTGAAGCATTGCTCTTGGAAATACTGACTGTTAGTATAAGTCCGATTACATATCCAATCATCGCGATTAACGATGCTATTAATACACCCATCATATACATTCCTCCTCGTTGTCTACTTATCTCTACGGATTTATCTTAGAGAAGGTTTCATTTTTTAATCCTGAAAGAGATTTACTTGTCACTTGAAGATTGAATTTTCTGTCACGAAATAATAATATCTTTCATCATTCGATACGAGAATACCTGTTCCATCTTGTTAAATATAGATGGCTGGGTAATAACCACTTCCCCATTTTGATTGGACGCCTCTCAGTACATATGGAAATTTTTCTTCTTCCATTTGATTGCCTGACAAATGGTTACTATCTTGAATAGTTGCTGAATTGATCACTTCTGATGACACAGTATGATCAATAACGACATTCGCTGGCGCTGAAGAATTCTCATACACGATTTCTGCTTGGTTCATTTGGGCTAAGTAAGTATCTAACTGATCTTCTGGATAAAATATGTTTTGCAACCCTAGTTCGATAAATGACGCTAATAAAAAGAGGTAGCTTGCCGTAAATCCCCACCAGGCATACGCTCTCACCCGTTGCCACCGAAAAGGCTCGCTGCGCGCAATCAGATAAATAATCCCTACACCTAGCGGGAATAGTGGAATTGTCCATTCTCGGTTCACACCTGTTTCCGGATTATTAAAATACCAGTTGAAATTAAGTGAAAACATCCCGACTAATACGATCAATACAATTTTCCATTTTGCTGTAGAGCTATTTTTCAACCGATAAAAATCACCACTCCACCTATTATCATCAACCAAGTAAGGCCGAAGACTATTACTCCAATGATATCGACCTGAAATTGCATGTCACCTCCTCCATTGACATTTTGATTGTCAGACCGTTTTCGTTATACCAAATAATGTAAATAATTCCATAAAATGTTCCAGTTGGTTTGTAGTCTTTTGATATAGAAAACAGTCTTCAAAGGATTTAGCATTAGAAAAACCGAGCACACACCCTCCCAGTTCTAGCGATAGCTATCTATAATACAGATTATGTGGTAGAACTGTATTGCAATGTGGTAATTTTAACATGTTTTATATGCACAGCAAAGCTCCGGAAATATGCCCCGCAGGACGCGAAGTGGTTGGCCGGATCGATATCCTTGCACTAACAACATTTCAAAATTACCACTAAGCAGTTAGTTTACATAATCTGTATTATAAGAATCTACACTTTTTTCTCAATCTTATTAAACAAAAATTTTTAAATTCGGTTTAAATAAGGTAACTCTATACTTTCTTTGCTTATTAGGCATTCGTCTTGTCTTATGGCGAGTGCTGTGTTTTTCTTATACTTGATGCATTCTAAATTTTCACTAGTCGATCTTCTACATGGCTAAAATTTTCCCGACGCACACATAAAAAAACTACCCCACAATGGAGGTAGTGAATGTCACTCAAACTTTGTGACATCTATCTGATCCAGGATCATATCATTTAATTTTTCATTGACCACTAATTGAAAACGATGAAGCTGTTCACGCTGCTGCGGGTTGGCACTTTTCATGACGCGATCAATGCTTTGTGATAATTTTTCTAATTCTAAATGGGCATTGGTGTAATCCTCGTTCATCGTAAACTGGCTACGATTGGACATGTCTAACTGTTCTTCAGCCTGCTGTATAATATGTTGCCCTTCTATTAGCAAATTTTCAACGGAATCTCTAGTCGCCATTGTCATCACCTCATCAATAGTGTGGGACAATACGCAAAAATCATACACTTTTCCATTTGAGTTTGCTAAAATATTATCGAATAATATGCATAGAGGAGCTATGACGAATGAAAGCAATTATCCCTTATTCCCACCAATTATTACAGGAAGTCATTAAGCCTGGAGATGTCGCGATTGACGCAACATGCGGGAATGGTAATGATGCGTTACTGTTAAGCAAATTGGTTGAAAACAATGGGCGCGTGTTTGCCTTTGATATCCAGCAACAAGCCATCACTCATTCAAGGGAGATGCTTGACCAACATAACGTCAAAAATGTTGAACTCATTTTGGATGGACATGAGCATGTTCAGAAGTATGTAATGGACACAGCGGTCGCAGGTGCGATTTTTAACTTAGGCTATTTGCCAAAAGGTGATCACAGTATTGTGACCACACCTGATACGACGATAGAAGCCATTCGCGAGATAACTGCATTATTAAAAAAAGGCGGACGAATTATTCTCGTTATTTATCACGGTCATCCTGGTGGTGCGGAGGAAAAAGATAGTGTCCTGCGTTTTTGCCAAGACTTGGATCAGAAACACTATCAAGTATTACAGTACCAATTCATCAATCAGGTTAATCAACCACCATTTATTGTTGCCATTGAAAAACTTATCTAATTCATTGGATTTCTTTTACTGGCATGATATGCTTTTAGAAACATGCAGAATTGGAGTGATAACATGAGTAACGCTCGAACAATTCTTAACGAGCAGCGTTCTTTTTTTGAAACCAATCAGACCAAAGAATTATTTTTTCGATTACAAGCCTTAAAAAAATTAAAAGCAGGTATTCAGCAATATGAAGATTCCATTCTAGATGCCTTAAAAAAAGACTTAAACAAATCGCGTTCTGAAGCATTTCTGACAGAAATCGGATTTCTATACAGTGAAATTGATCACATCATTAGTGAGTTACCAAAATGGGTGAAACGTCAAAAAGTCAAAACTGCGATGACACATACTGGTGCGAAAGGCTATGTTTATCAACAGCCATATGGGATTGCCCTAATTATCGCGCCATGGAATTATCCCTTCCAATTAGCACTGGCCCCCTTAATTGGTGCGATCGCAGCTGGTAATTGTGCCGTCATTAAACCATCAGAATATACACCTGAAACTTCTGCAATCATTAAAGAATTAATTAATGAGATTTACCCATCATCCTTTGTGGCAGTTGTAGAAGGCGCTGTGGAGACAAGCCAGCAACTCCTTGACGAAAATTTCGACTATATTTTCTTTACTGGAAGTGTCCCAGTTGGGCGTAAAGTGATGGAACAAGCCTCCAAGCATCTTACTCCTGTCACATTAGAGTTAGGTGGAAAAAGTCCAGCGATTATCCATCACGATGCTAACTTAGAAATTGCTGCAAAACGGATCGCCTGGGGGAAATTTACGAATGCCGGCCAAACTTGTGTCGCTCCGGACTATCTTTATGTCCATGAAGACATTAGACAGTCGTTCCTTTCGGAATTAAAACATCAAATTCAGTTAATGTATGGGGAGCACCCTCTTGATAACGATGATTTTGTCCGGATAGTGCATGAGAAACATTTTGACCGATTAGCATCTTTTTTATCAAATGGAACAACCATTCTAGGTGGAAAGACAGATCGTGATCGCTTAAAGATCGAGCCGACGGTACTGACTGGCATTTCGTGGGATGATGAGATAATGCAGGATGAGATATTCGGTCCTATCTTACCAATCCTGTCGTATCAACAATTGGATGAAGTAGTAACAGGAATACAGCAGCATCCGAATCCACTAGCGTTCTATTTCTTCTCAGATAACGATGCATTGGCTGAGGCAATCATTGATAAAGTATCCTTTGGTGGCGGCTGTATTAATGATACCATGTACCATCTCGCGACACCTTACTTGCCATTCGGCGGTATTGGAACCAGTGGTACCGGTGCTTATCATGGCAAGGATAGCTTCCTGACATTTTCTCATCAAAAAAGCGTGCTAAAACAAACAACCGCCTTTGATGTTCCATTACGTTATCCACACATGAAGAATGGATTTAAATGGATAAAACGTATCATGAAATAAGAAAAGAGCTTACACAGAAACCTTTTAGTTAAATTAAAAGCCGAACACCCACGAGTGTCACTTGATGACATCTCATGCTATGTTCGGCTTTTTCATATGCTGTATCTATAAACTGTGAAGTAACTTCTAAAACAGATCGTGAAAAAGCTTGAATCTAATGTTTAGGAAAAACTTTTTATTCCAATTTGGTCATTTTGACATTTTTAATGTGCGTAGCAAAGCTCCACAACGATTGGAACAGCTAGAAGCACTGGTGAATACACTCAATATGTTACCTCTTACGTCAGTTGTAGAGTTAGGCCAACCACGTAGACTCCCGAAGGACGTGCAGGTGCTGAAGATCCACTTTTTGAAGTGCCTGTATTCACAAAGTTAGCTTCAGCCGTGCCCCGCAGGACGCAAAGTGGTTGGCCGGAGCGGTATCCTAGCATATAAAATATGTCAAAATGGTCTCAACACTAATCTCTTTGGTTGGTGCCTTTTAATATCTTCCAGCCAACCGATTATACACTCTGATATTCCAGTGGAAAAATTGTGATTTGCGTCCGCTGGTTTTGATTAAACGTTTGACGATTGCTTCGAATTGTTTCATTTTTTTCACTTTCGGATCTGCGAGATAAAGTCCGACCAGGCCATGCTGAACCATTTCATGAAAAGGGCGATCAGGCAGTTCTTGAACATGCTGGTTCGTCTGTTGTACAAAATAAACAAGCCGCTCCTCTAATTCTGCTTCATCTGCGTAATAATTACAGAAGTTCAAATCACCTTCTTCTTCGTCCTCTTCTTGATCAATAAAGTAGTCAAGCATAATATGTAACCCTTGCAAGAATGGAAAATAACTGTCAAATATACGTTTCGCTAAATCGTCGGTCATCTGATTGCTTAAACCATAAGAAACCATACAAAATATCCCTAATGTTGAGCCAGTACACGCGGAAAATTCATACCAGCTTAGCATCGGCCACCTGTTTTGATGCTGTTGAAACCATGTTTCTAATCGAGGTATGCGCTCATCATGCTCTACATGTTTATGCACCTGCAGATCACTATATAATGACTCCAATTGAATCATTTGCTCTTGAAAAATGGAATAGTTACGAATATTGCGCAACACATTCTGACAAGTCTTCACTAAGTCTTTTAAATAATCCCCGTCATCTCGCTCATCACGGAATTGATAGTAATCTTTTTCATCATTTTCTGGAGATAACGCATCTTCCATAGACTGATGCAGCATACGAAAATCTTCAGGATCTAGTGATGTACTTCTATCGCATAAATTATCTAAGTAATCGCTGATTGTTTGATAAGCTACAATAAATCGTACCGCATCCTTCCATTTATCTCCAGCTAGCATACTGTAAACGCCGCCACCTTGACAATGGAATTTTTTATCTGCAATACTTGCCAATGCCTGGGTGCGAAGTTCTTCGTTTGGAATGTTATGTGCTCGTTGTTTCCAATATTTAAGTTCGCGACTTACTTGCGGAAAAATTTTTTGATATACATTTTTCATTAATATCAGTGCGTTTGTTGGGATGGTTACGGACAACTTTTTCCCCTCACTTTACTGTTATAGCATTCCTATATCTATGATATCATATATTTAAGAATATAATAGGAGGTTAACATAAATGATCTATTCGTATAAAGGAAAAACACCTTCCATTGATCAAACGGCATATGTAGCGCCAGATAGTGTGATCACCGGTGATGTAGAAATTGGTAAATACAGCAGTATTTGGTTCAAAACGGTGATACGCGGAGATGTTGCACCTGTAAAAATCGGCAATTACTCGAATATACAGGATTTATCCTTACTGCACCAGAGCCCTGACTTGCCGTTAATTGTAGAAGATAATGTAACGATCGGACATCAAGTTACCTTGCATTCTGCTATTATTCGAAAACATGCACTTGTTGGCATGGGCTCAATTATTTTAGACGGAGCTGAAGTTGGTGAGGGTGCTTTCATAGGAGCTGGCAGTTTATTACCACCCGGAAAATCTATACCTCCTGGCACACTTGCATTCGGCAGGCCTGCTAAGGTCATCCGTGATCTGACAGAAGAAGACATTGAAGAAATGAAACGGATCCAACAGGATTATGTTGATAAAGGGCAAGTATATAAACAGGAATCGTGACACTCCGATTAGAAAAACTCAAGATTCGCCTCGTCTTTTAGCGAATGCCATCGTTTTTCTTATACTTGGTACACTCTAAATTTTTACTACGTCGAGCTTCTTCATCGCTAAAATTTTATGCTTTCCTAGCGTACGAAATAAAGCAAACTTGTCCTTTACACAAGGGCAAGTTTGCTTTCTGTTTTATCCTCTTCTTGAAGTTGCTCAATATCATATGCTTGCTCGACAAAAATCTGATGCCAGAGCATAAACATAAGGACCGTCCATAATTTCCGGCTATTATCCTGTTTATTGGTCCGGTGATCTTCGAGTAGCTGGAACAATACTTCTTTATGGAAAAATTGCTCCGTATCACTATCGATGATTAATTGTTTGGCCCAATCATACCACTCATGCTTCAACCATTGACGAATCGGAACTGGAAATCCTAATTTCTTACGATCCAGCACATGATCTGGAACAATTCCTTTTGCGGCTAATCGTAATATATGCTTCGTAGTTCCTTGCGCTATCTTTTGTTCCACTGGTATCCCTTTAGCAATCTCAAATACTTCTTTATCTAAAAAAGGCACCCGTAACTCTAAAGAATTTGCCATCGTCATTTTGTCTGCTTTAAGCAGAATATCACCTCTCAGCCATGTATGCATGTCGATATACTGCATTTGATGAACCGGATGCTCTAACTGAATCTGATCATATAACGGATCTGTCACCGTCTGATATCGATGCTTATCGTTATAAGCCTTCATAAGACTCATCTTTTCTTGCTCCTCAAACATTTTGGCATTGCCTATATATCTATTTCGCAAAGGAGTTGTACCTCTTATTAAAAAGCTTTTGCCTTTTACTCCTTCCGGAATTATTTCTGCTGCTTTTGCTAACCATTTTTTTGCTTTATTTGGAATGACATTAAATACTCTTAGCGAATCTGGCTCTCTGTAAATATTATATCCACCAAACAGCTCATCTGCTCCCTCACCTGATAATACAACCGTGACATGGCGCTTTGCTTCTCTGGCAACAAAGTATAAAGGTACACATGATGGATCTGCTAACGGATCATCCATATGCCACATAATTTTAGGCAGTTTAGCGAGATATTCTTCTGCTGAAATAATTTTGGTATAATGCTCCACCCCTAATTCTTTCGCTGTTTTGGCAGCAACATCTATTTCAGAATAGCCATGCTGTTCAAACCCAACCGAAAACGTTTTGATGGATGGATGATATTTTTTTGCCAATGCAACAATAAATGAAGAATCTATTCCACCAGACAAAAACGCTCCGATCGGAACATCACTTCGCAAATGCATGCGTACGGATTGATCCATGGTGTCCCTTACACGATCCACCAAATCTGCTCCATTCGCTTGTTTCACAGCAAATGTCGGCAGATAGTAACGTTGTACGGCGATTGGTTGATTGTATTCTTTCACAAAATAGCAGCCTGGCTCTAATTTTTGAATGGATTCGGTCATGGACAAGGGTTCAGGTACATATTGAAACGTTAAATAATGTTGCAATGCTTCTATATCTATAGATGGTGAATCTGCTAACAGACTTTTTTGTTCTGAGGCAAAATAAACACCTTCGTTTTCTTCTTTATAATAAAATGGCTTGATTCCGAATATGTCTCTTGCACCATATAAACATTGTTCCTTCTTATCCCAAATTACAAAGGCAAACATACCACGCAATTCATTGAATGCGTCTATTCCTTTTTCGGTGAACATCGCCAAAATGACTTCAGTATCTGAATATGTTGTAAAGGTCACGCCTTTTTCCTGTAACGCTTCTCTTAATTCTATATAATTATAAATCTCTCCATTAAAAATCATGGCATACCTGTTATTTTCATAGGTAAACGGCTGCCGACCACTTTCCAGATCAAGAATACTGAGCCTTCTAAAGCCAAACATGATATGTTCATCTTCATAATAGCCTTCATCATCAGGTCCTCTATGATACATTCTCTTATTACGATTATGAAATGCTTCTAATTGTGTAGTATCCAACCAATTGGGTGTTGCTTTTAACAGTCCGATAAATCCGCACATCTGCTATCCTTCTTTCCTTTTTTAAAATAAATCTATAGTGTTGACGTTTTTATCACAAAGGATGTTACAGTATTTTTACGGAAATTGATGAAAATTATCCTTATATTGATGAATTTGTATGCTTACCTTGCTTATATAAAGAAAAAAATAGCCATAAACCCTCCTTACCAAAAATTTATACGACTTCCTTTAATACGGATTATGTCTAGCGTCTTGGTAATTTTGAGAATTTATTGTGTGCTGGGATATCGCTCCGGCCAACCACTTCGCGTCCTGTGGGGCACGGCTAAAGCTAGGCTACTACAAGAATTACTTCTTTGCTGCCTTGCACCGAGGAAGCTTATTTCGAAGCGATACTAGTAGACACAGGTGCAGACGTAGTGGATCTTCAGCTCGCGCTGATCCTACGGGATCTACGTGGTTGGCCTGCGCTATTGTTTTGGCTCTACAACTAATGTAAGAGCTAGTATATTGATCGGTATCTATTAGTTTTTAGAAATGTTATCAGCTTGTTGCATGCAAAACATAATGCAAAGCACAGTTGCTTTTACATGTACCAATCAATCGTTGTAGAACTTCCCTTAAGCGTAGGAAATATGCGGAGACTCCCGTGTGATCAGTCGTGTCCGAAAATCCCGCAGGAAAGTCGCCTTCTTTCCGAGGAAGTTGAGGCCGACCCCACAGGACGCGGAGCATATTTCCGAGCTTTGCTTGGCGGTGACAACTTGTCAAAATTACTATTTTGACATACAGTTCCACTTGACATAATCCGTATTATCAGAACTCTTAATTTATTATTTAAACATTGAATGTGAGTCACTTCTGCCAGTCGCCTTAATGACTACTTTGTTGCATCAAAAAAACCAAGTACTTAGAATGCACTTGGTTTTGGATAAAATTTATACTTCAGCTAAAAAACGTTTTAGTTGATCTACTTTGTCCGTTTTTTCCCATGGGAATGCTTCATCTGTACGTCCAAAATGTCCGTATGCAGCTGTTTTACGATAAATAGGTTGTCTTAAATCTAACATCTTAATAATACCAGCTGGACGAAGATCAAAGTTTTCGCGAACTGCTGCAACTAATTGCTCTTCTGTGTACTGACCTGTCCCAAATGTATTGATCGAAATAGATACTGGTTGTGCTACACCGATCGCATAAGCAAGCTGTACTTCACATGATTCCGCAAGTCCTGCAGCAACGATATTTTTTGCTACATAACGAGAAGCATACGCTGCTGAACGGTCTACTTTTGTTGCATCTTTTCCACTGAAAGCACCGCCACCATGGCGAGCATATCCGCCATAGGTATCGACAATAATTTTTCTACCGGTTAAGCCCGCATCGCCTTGTGGACCACCAATAACAAATCGGCCAGTTGGATTGATGAAATATTTCGTATCCTCATCTAATAATTCAGCAGGAACAACAGGATTAATAACAAATTCTTTTAAGTCTTTTTGAATTTGTTCTAATGTTATATCCTGATGATGTTGAGTAGAAATTACGATTGTATCAATTCGTTGTGGTTTATCATTTTCATCGTATTCAACAGTTACTTGAGTTTTGCCATCTGGACGTAAATAAGCTAACGTATTGTCTTTACGTACATCTGACAATCGTTTCGCTAAGCGATGCGCCAAACTGATCGGCAATGGCATTAATTCAGGTGTCTCATTATTAGCATAACCAAACATTAGACCCTGGTCACCAGCACCAATTGCTTCGATTTCATCATCTGTCATGTGACCTTCTCTTGCTTCAAGCGCTTGATCCACGCCGCCAGCAATATCTGCTGATTGCTCATCGATTGCTGTTAATACACCACATGTTTCGGCATCAAAACCATATTTAGCACGCGTATATCCGATTTCTTTAATCGTATTACGCACAATTTTTGGAATGTCTACATAAGTAGAAGTGGTAATCTCACCAGAAACAAGAACGAGTCCGGTTGTTACCGTTGTTTCACAAGCAACCCTTGCATTCGGGTCCTTTGATAAAATTTCATCTAAAATTGCATCGGAGATCTGATCACAAATTTTATCAGGGTGTCCTTCTGTGACAGATTCTGATGTAAATAAGCGTCTGTTTTTCGCCATATTTCTTACTTCCTCCCTCTTAGTTAACACCAAGACTTTCATTATCCTGTAATTTTATTTAAAAGTCTACCTTAATTTATTGTTGTTTTCAAAAAAATACTACATATTCCATCATACAACTTTTTTCACAAAAATGCACGAATCAAACTTTAACTCACTATCCCCATCTAATTACTTGGTTTTTATTCAATAGAGAACTCTAGACTGCTTAAGTCTAGAGTTCATCATTGTCTAAGTATAGAATACATCGATTTTTTTATTGTAGTCAATCAAATCGCTTTACTGCCAGACTATGCATTTTCTAGCATGTGCTGTACATATTGGATACTGTGTGACAAAACATCGTCCTTCATGATAAAACTGTACATCTCGTCTGTTTTGATTGTTGCAGGAAGTTTTTCAAGCAAGACAGGGCCTTCCGTTTCAAAATAGTTATCCTGTTTCTGCAATGCTTTCACTGTTGCAAAGTAAATATTTTTGGCTAATTGTTCTCTTTTACCAGACACATAATATTGCCCGATGTATTCAATGTGGGCAACTTCTCCTCCTGTTTCCTCCCATACTTCTCTTATTGCTGCCTCTTGCGGTGTTTCGTTCTTTTCCACTTTACCGCCCGGGAATTCTAAACCGCGGTTTTTATGTTTGGTTAGCAGCCACTTTTCATCAAATCTGCAGATCACCCATACATGCCTGGGTTCTGGATCAAACGGATGATTATCAAAAGACAACTGCACTTTGTTATTATAGTAGTCATAAAAAGTTTTCATAGCTCTATACTACCTTTTATCGTTACTGATTGCTAATGTTTACTATCTTCCATTGGTCATTAATTTTTTCGAATGTAATGGAAATGGTGTACTCACCATATAATGCATTTTCATTTTGCTGTGTGACAATTACCTGATTATCTTTCATCTGCTTGTCATAGTCGTTTGATTTGTCAAACCATGGTGGTGTTTCTGTTGGTACAATATATAATCCGTTCTTTTCTTCCTCATAGTAGTAATCAATGTAAGGTTGTACCGCTTCTTTTGTAACATATGGTTCAAATGCTTTAATCAATTCTTCCTTCGTCTGATAATTTATTACTTTATATTGATCATCAATATCCTGTACTAATAATTCCATAAATTTATCTGTCAACGCCACAATCTTTTTGTGTGATATTTCTTCTTGGTCGCTAACAACTTGTTTTTCCCCTGTTACTTTTTGGGTATGCACCTGTTTTTCTTCAGCATACGTTTTTTCCGTACTTGTTTGACTTATAGTAACAATCGCAAATGAAAAAAGGACTAAAACTGTAAACATCGTGATGATTTTTTTCATATTTTTCCCTCCTCACGTCCTTAGTAATCCTTACCTTTTTTACTATTTAGCTAAACATCTATTTATAAAATAGACGTGCAGGGCACGATATTTGTTTCACTTATTTATTGATTTTTTTCAATTCCAATGCCAGATTCCTCCATAGCTTGCCTAGTTTCCGGCGTTGCCAGCTGGTGTAACATTTGAAAGACATCTTTTAAATCATTATCATATTCATCATTTTCCAAGTCCTGATGATATTGGACAAATGGAATATGCGAGCGAACAAAAGTACCAAAATCATCTTCATGCAGCTCATTAAATTTTTCCCTTAACAAAAATACTTGTTCATCTGTTGCCTGAATGGTGTAGGATGCATTGTTTCCAAATGGAATCTGTGATATTTCCTGTGATGCGATATTGACATAGTATGTTTTTTTCTCCATATTATTCACCTCTTCTTCTGTATTGTATGTAATCACAAGAGAAACATGCATACGGAAAAACAAGGCTGAACCACCCCTTACCAAGTAGCTAAAGTGTATAAAGCTACCGATAATACGGAGTATGTTAGCGTTGAGATCATTTAGAAATGTTTAGTGTGCTGGCATACCGCTCCGTCCAACCACTTGGCGTCCTGCGGGGCTTCTACAACTTTTATAAGAGCTAGCATATTAATCGCACCCATAATCAGCATTTTGAACAACATAATGCCTAGAACCACTGCTTTTAGCTGTTCCAAACGTTGTAACACTTCCTTAAGCGGAGGAAATATGCGGAGACTCCTCATGTGTCAACACGAGCTGAAGATCCACTTAGTCTGTGCCTGTGTCTACAAGTATTGCTTCGAAGCAGGCTTCCTCGGCACAAGGCAGCAAAGAAGCAAAGCAAGTAGTAGCCTAGCTGAAGCCTTGCCCCTATAGGATGCGGAGCATATTTCCGGAGCTTTGCTAAGCAGTGACAATATATCAAAATTACTACATTCAAATACATTTGCAGTTAACATGATCCGTATTATAAGAACCAATAATTTTATTTTTTGTTTTGGGTTCTGCGTCAAATGTTGGGGTAGGAATCTTTGCTCCTATCCCTTAACCAACTTGAAAATCTAGGTTTTTAAATTGATGATGCAGTAATACACGTAACCTTAATCGATCGTATCGTTTAAAGCCAAATGCATTACGTTTAATAACCTTTGTTTGGTTATTTAGGCCCTCCACAAATCCAGTGTTGTAGTCAAAGGCAAAACTATTTAAAACTTCTGCTTGCCAGTTCTTGAGTGTACCAGCGGCTTTGATGAACTCATCTAGTCCTGCTTTTTCTACCTGTTTGTAATAGTTATACAGTCCTTGTTTTACTTCACCTAATTCTTTTGTTCCAACCTTTTTCGCTCCTTCAAACCAGGAGCGGAATGCTTCCTTTAAACCATAGGCCTGTCGTAAATCCTCCGACAAGCCAAAATATCTGTCTAAATACCAGTGTTGCTTACTACTCAGTTCTTCATATCGTTTATAAAAAATGTGTTTCATACGCTTGCACTTTTTGCGGTCGTAATCATGGAATTCTTTTTGAACACGTCTTCTCACTCGTTCTAAAGCCCAATAAATATACCGACAAAAGTGGAAGCGATCTGCAATGATGATGGGGTTCCGCAAAGCCTTTTGAACTGCTGACTTAAAGCTTTAGCTCATATCCATGACAACCATCTTTACTTGAGATCCTTTTTTAGCTAAGTACTTTTTAATCGTACGTACAGAGCGATTCGGTAATATATCAAGCGGGACACCCGTTTCTCCATTTGCGATGATTACTTGGTATTTACCTTCTGTTGTATCCCCTTTATATTCATCGATAGCTATTACTGGTGGTAACGTGTCCACTTCTTTTAAACTAGTAGCTGCTAGTTGATCAAATCGACGAATAGCTGTTGTTTGAGAAGTTCTGAACTGACCAGCAGTATCTTTAAAGTTTTTTCCCTGAATAACACGAAGCCCTAGGGCTTGATTCCATTCC
Organism: Gracilibacillus caseinilyticus; assembly: GCF_022919115.1. Taxonomy (NCBI): domain Bacteria; kingdom Bacillati; phylum Bacillota; class Bacilli; order Caryophanales; family Bacillaceae; genus Gracilibacillus; species Gracilibacillus caseinilyticus. The sequence goes on from NZ_CP095072.1 coordinate 3,936,922, forward strand.
TTTGAATGTCTTTGATATCGCCCTACAACTTGGTTTTTCTCAGGAAACCTCTTTCCACAAGTACAAACGTATCTTCGCTTCCTATAAAACAGATAAGATGTTCGTTCAAAGAGCTTTAAGTGTTGTACCTTTTGTATTCTATAGTCATGGACGTGGCTTGTTCTTTCCCCACAAGCAGGACAACGGTGTTTCTTAACAGGCAACTTTATATGTAAGTAAAAGTCCCCCTCCAACTCCTCCATCTTAGTAACAATAACACTTTCTAATCCTGGTAAATTCATGTTAAACTGCATGTACACGCATCTCCTATCCCTTTGGTTTGTTTCTAGTCCATTCAAGTGTAAAGGATATAGGAGCTTGCGTGTTTTATTATGCTTAATTTTTTCAAACCCCAACATATATAATAGAGCCTTGTTTTGAAGCAATCCATTTTTCATTGTGGTTAACACTAAAAACCCCTGTATTCCTTAGGGAATACAGGGGTTTTGTTAATTTCCGACTGATTGCATTTGTTGTTGTGATTCTGCTACAGCTTCTTTGATCAGGCATCGTCCACGTCCGTGCGGGATACACATAGGTGTTCCAAACATCGGATCATACATGACATCTGCTTTCATTTGGAATACATCGTGCACTAAGCCACAATTAATAATTTCCTCCGGTTTACCTTGCGCATACACCTTTTTGTCTTTAATTGCAACAATATGATGTGCATAACGGCAAGCAAGGTTTAAATCATGTAACACCATGACAATTGTGCTTTGACGACGTTCATTCAACTCGAATAATAAATCCAAAATTTCAATCTGGTGTGTCATATCTAAGTATGTTGTAGGCTCATCCAACAGGATAGTATCTGTTCCTTGTGCAAGCGTCATTGCAATCCAGGCACGCTGCCGCTGTCCACCTGATAAGGAATCCACGGCACGATCTTTTAAGTCGAGCATATTTGTCGATTCCAACGCTTCATTTACTGCTGTCTCATCTTCTTCGGACCAGCGTTTGAACATCGTCTTATATGGATGTCTTCCTTGTTTGACTAAGTCTTCTACTGTTAATCCTTCCGGGCTGATAGGACTTTGTGGCAAAATCGCCATTTGTTTTGCCACTTCTTTAGTAGGGATTTTCGCAATATCTTCACCGTTTAGTACGACATCCCCTTGCTTCGGTTTTAGCAACCTTGCTAATGAGCGAAGTAAAGTCGACTTACCACAGCCATTTCCACCAATAAAGACTGTAATTTCTCCTTTAGGGATTGTAATATCTAAGTCATCTATAACTATCTCTTCACCATATCCTAGTGTTAAATCTTTTGTTACTAATGTTTCCATTTGGAACCTCTCCCTTTTTGCACTGTTGGGACAATTTTTAAAATATTCAATTCGAACTTTTACTCTTCCTCTAGTTTAGTAGCTTTTTATAGCAAAGTCAATGAGTTTGATAATCTTTATCAATTAATTGCTATATTTTAACACTTTTCTTTTTGCGATGAATAGGATATACTACTTTAATAGAACAAACGTTCGTTGAGGTGTTGAATGATGGATTACACTACCTATCCAAAGCATGATGTCCTATGTATTGATATGCGTTCTTTTTACGCAAGTATTGAATGTGTGAAACGCGGTCTTGATCCTATGACTGCCATGCTCGCGGTAGTTGGTGACAAGAACCGTTCGGGCAGTATTATTCTGGCTGCTTCCCCCGCTTTAAAACGAAAGTATGGTGTCAAAAATGTCAGCCGGTACTTTGAATTGCCGGAGGATCCTGATATCTATGTTGTCGAAGCTAAAATGGGAGATTATGTGAACGTCTCCGTAGAAATTACGAAGCTGCTTTATCAATATGTCCCAAAAGAAGCGATTCACCCTTATTCTGTTGATGAAATGTGGATCACTGTTGATGGGATGAAGCATTTATATGGAGATGCTCAAAAAATTGCCAAGATGATCATGGATGAAATATATGACACAATGGGATTAACCTGTGCCATTGGAATTGGAGATAACAAATTTCTGGCAAAAGTTGTGATGGATATATACGCAAAAAAGACCGGAATTGCTACGTGCCGCTATCAGGATGTAGAACGGCTACTTTGGCCGATACCAATTGAAAAAGTTTGGGGGATTGGCAGACGGTTGACCGTTCACTTAAATAAAATGGGTATCATTTATTTAGGACAGCTTGCAAATTATCGCTTAGATCGCTTACAGAAACGGTTTGGTGTGATTGGCGAGCAGTTATATTGGCATGCATGGGGCATTGATTTAAGCCCTGTATATGATTCCTACTACAAAAAAGAAACCCAAAAAGGCTTTGGGCATGGCATGACATTATTAAGAGATTACAGCGCAGAAGAAACCTTAGTCTGTATACTTGATTTGTGCGAGGAGGTTTGTCGACGCGCACGTACCCATGAACGAGCAGGCAGAACTATCCATCTGGGTGTTGGTTATGCGGATAATGGAGGGGGTTTTCATCGCTCTCGTTCTCTTCATTTGCCTACTAATGTGACAATGGATATTTACCAGGTATGCTTTCAATTATTTCACGAATTTTACGATCAACACAGTAAAATCAGGCGTGTATCGGTATCCTTGAACAATCTATATGATGATATTGAGACGCAATTGAACTTGTTTGATAATGAGCCGAAAAAGAAAGATCTCGGCTATGTGATGGACGCTATTCGTGCTAAATACGGTTCCACTTCCCTGCTGCGTGCAACAAGCTATACGAAAGCAGGCATTACGAGAGAGAGAAGTAAAAAAATTGGCGGACACTATGCCTAATTGGAAACCCGGCAATTGCGGAGTTCCTTATCAGTCCGGAAAGATAATAACAGTCATTAAGGTAAATTATCTGAAGGAACCAGGCCCAATAATTATGAAAAAGGTGCCTATAATGCAGATTAATATTTCCTGCGCTTTAGTGGATGAAATAGCTAATAGCAGTACTAGCAAAGGTTGTAGAATGAATATAGCTCCGGCCAATCCCCTAGTGGTTGGCCGGAGCTATATATCCTTACACATCATTACTGAGTTCAAACATCACTACAAAGCGTAATCTGCAGTATAGCTAGCTTAAAAAGGATCAAGCGCGGTTGCTCGATTTTCCTATCAACACTCCTTCAACTTATAACGTTGCAGCTTACCAGTAGCGTTACGGGGCAGTTGAGAACAGAACATTAACCGTTTTGGGACTTTAAAAGCAGCCAGTCTTTCCTGACAGTATGCAAGTATGTGTTCTGATGTTATTTGCTCAGAATCGCATACAACAAAAGCGACCGGCACTTGTCCCCATTTTTCATCTTTCATACCAGTTACACCCGCTTCAAGAACACCATCGCATGAGAGTAGAACGTCTTCTATCTCAGCAGGGTATATGTTCTCCCCTCCCGAAATAATTAAATCGCTGCGCCGATCGACAACGAATAGAAAACCTTCTTCATCCAAATAGCCTAAATCACCAGTGTACAACCAACCGTCTCGAAACGCTTTTTGGTTGGCTTCCACTCTTTGATAATAGCCATTTGTCACCATCGGACCTTTAACAACAATTTCTCCCACTTCATTGGACAAAGCTTCTCTGTTGTCCTTGATAATTTGTAAAGAAGAAGTAAACAGTGGCTTACCTGCTGAACCGAGCTTCCTTAAGGCATCGGCTGCATTTAGAGTAATGATTTGCGAGCTTGTCTCTGTCATACCATAAGACTGAACAATCGGGACATGCCTTTGTTTCGCTTTTTCCAGCAACGACTTTGGGGCTGGCCCGCCCCCTAGTAGCATACAACGGAATGATGTGGGGTAATTCGCTTCACCTAATCGTTGTAACAACCGCTCGCATGTGACCGCTACAACCGAGATAATCGTCACTTGTTTTTCCATGATTGCGTGATGCACCTTGTCTTCCTCAAATCGCTCCATAAGATACACTGGCATACCATAAATCACACTTTTGAACAGGGTGGAAAGACCACTAATATGAAACAGCGGTAAACAGATCAACCATTTATCTGTGGGCATCAACCCTAAATTCAAAGCAGACGCAACTGCACTTGACCAATGGTTTTGAAAAGATTGCATCACCGCTTTTGCTCTGCCTGTAGTTCCAGAGGTAAACATCATCGAACAGACAGAATCCATATCGATCATAGAAGCGAGTGCTTTATCTGTTGGCGTCAAAGTATGGATATGCGAAAAGCTGTAAACGCTCTGTTGTAGGTGTTCTGCACCTACTATATAGCCATCTGCACATAAAAGCAGTTGAACATCAGCATCGTCGCATTGCTGCTGCCATTCTGTTAAAGTTAATCGCGTGTTAAGAAAAACTGTCGGGACTTTGAGATAAGTACAAGCCCAGAACGCAATGATCATATCAGCAGTATTATCTGATAAAATCGCCAGATGACCTTGCTGATGCACATTTGATAACTGTAACGCGAACCTCTCTGCCTTCTGTTTCAATTGTAAAAATGTATAAGTATCACCGTTATCTAATTCAATCGCCGTCGATCCTGGCGATAAATTGGCCCGCATTGTCAGCCAATGCTCCATATCTAACACCACTTTCCAAATTGCCACATTCATTTTTTTCTGTATAAGTTCTGCTCTAGAAAGAAAAGACCAACACGATAGTATTGGTCTTTGTCTTCTTATGGAAAACGAGGGAATTGTTTAAAGTCTGGCTTGCGCTTTTCTTTAAATGCGTCTCGTCCTTCTTTTGCTTCATCCGTAGTATAGTAAAGCAATGTCGCATCGCCACCCATTTGCTGCAAACCTGCCAAGCCATCTGTATCCGCATTGAAAGAGGCTTTTAGGAAACGAAGTGCAGTCGGTGATTTTTCCAACATTTCTTCACACCATTGAACCGTTTCTTCTTCCAGTTTGTCCAGAGGCACTACCGTATTGACAAGCCCCATATCCAATGCTTCCTGTGCATTGTACTGGCGGCATAAATACCAGATTTCACGTGCCTTCTTATGACCAACAATACGAGCTAGTAAGCCCGCACCATAACCAGCATCAAAGCTACCTACTTTTGGTCCGGTCTGTCCAAAGATTGCATTATCCGCAGCGATTGTTAAATCACATACGACATGCAGTACGTGACCACCACCGATTGCATAACCAGAAACCATTGCAACTACCGGCTTTGGAATAACGCGAATTAAGCGTTGCAGATCAAGTACATTAAGACGAGGAACTTCATCATCGCCTACATAGCCGCCATGACCACGTACTTTTTGATCTCCACCAGAACAAAATGCTTTATCTCCTGCACCAGCAAGCACAATCACACCGATATTGGAATCGTCACGTGCATATGTAAATGCCTCAATTAATTCGTTTACCGTATGAGGACGAAAAGCATTTCGAACCTCAGGGCGATTAATGGTAATTTTCGCAATCCCATTATACGTTTCATATAAAATATCATCATAAGTGCGTTCATTTATCCATTCTACTGTCATTTGATGACCTCCTCCTATTGATAAACTCTTTTACTATTGTACCAAAAATTCGCGATTGTTCCACATGAATTGCATGACCCGCTTGCTCAATGAGTTTACACTCACTATTTGGCAATAACTTCATCATTTCTTGATTAATATCGATAAATTTCTTATCCCATTCACCAACAAGCAGCAGAACAGGTATCCCGACCTGCTTAAGCAACTGCCAGCAAGAAGCCATCTTTCCTGTTCCCATGCTTTCCAATGACATTGCCAAGCCTTCTCTTGTATGGGAAAGCCGCTCCAACCTCACCATTTGTTGTACAGATAGCGGGAGCTGTTTTTGTGATGCAAACAACGGAATATTTTCCCACTTATCAACAAAATCGTCAAGCAAATGGTTGCGAATAAAGCTTGCAAGCTCCAGATCTTTATACATACGAGTCTCTCGCTCTACATCATCCGCAATGCCAGGTGATGCACTTTCTAGTGTCAGCGATCGAACCAGATCAGGATAGAGGCTGACAAACGCCAACGCGGTTCGTCCACCCATTGAATAGCCAACCAAATCAAACGAATCGATCCTTAGTTGCCTGAATAATTCATACAGTTGTAGGCAACATTGTTCCATGCTGGCTACTTTTGCAATCGTTTTGCCGTGCCCTGGTAAATCAACAAAAATCAGCTTCCGGTCCGGGATCATATCGCGAATAAATTGCCAGGTTTGAGCAGATCCGGTAAAACCATGGAAGAAAACAACCGGTTCCCCTTCCCCAAAAGACTCGACCCAAAAATCACAAATATACATCTGTATTATCCTTCAGAATCGATAAGGTATACTGTTCGATTTGCTGCCATTTCGCTTGGTGCCAGTTCACATTTTCCTGGCGATCTGTTTGTACTTCAATGAGCGACACCCCATCAGCATGATAACTGTTGTGTAATGCTTGTAAATAAGGTTGATACTCTGTAACGTTCTCGTAAGGCAAGTCATATAAATGGGCTACTTTTTTCATGTCTAACTGTTGCGGCGTACCAAACAGCAATTCATAATGTGGTATGTTTTGTTGTGCCTGTGGCAGAAACGAGAAGATTCCGCCACCTTTATTATTGATTAACACAACCGTGACACTCAAGTCATATTGTTTCGTTAACAAAAGGCCATTCATGCTATGCAAAAAAGAAATGTCGCCAACTAAAAGTGTCACTCGTTTACCTGACGCAGCCATTCCCATTGCTGTAGATACCACACCATCAATGCCGTTCGCGCCCCGGTTAGCATAAACAGGAACTTGTTTTTCATTATCAAACCAAAAAGAATCGACATCTCGAATCGGCATACTATTACCGACAAACAAAATACTTTCATTCGGAATGACCGACTGGATTCCACGTACCGCTAATCCCTCAGTTAAGTCATCAGCTGCTTCCTGCAATATAGATTTAGCATACTGATTCAGATGTTGCCAGGTTGTTAACCAGTGCTGATCGAAATGAAGTGACAACGTAGCTAGCTGCTTTGCGACATGTTCAGGCTGCCCATATAAATAATCAGCACGCTTTTGGGTAGGATTACGATATGTAACCAAATCATCCACGATCAATTGATCAATATCCTGTTCCTGCAACAGTTGTAACACAGGCTTCGCAACTGGCATGGCACCAAAACGAATGATAAAATCCGGCTTCATTAATCCTCTGACTTTTTTGTTTTTCAGAATACTGTCATAGCTTTCTATTAAAACTGCCCTGTTCGTATACATTCGGGTAAATGAAAGAGGATCGCCTAGGACTGGTAACCCCCACGCTTCCGCTAAGTCTAAAACAGCATTTGCCAGCAATTTATGATCATGAGGCCCGCAAATAATCAATCCTCTTTTTTTAGATTGAAGTCTTTGTTTAATTTGATCAAGATGCTGATCAGACAGGTTGGTTTGTTCCGGTTGAAAATGACGAACAGTATCATGCTGCTCGTTACTGAACCAGACATCCGAAAGTTCAAAATCCGGAATAAGTGGTTCACGGAATGGAAAATTCAAATGCACAGGACCTTTGATTTGGCTCGCTGCTGTCTGGACAGCCCGATCGGCATTATTTCGTGCATATTGCAACATTTGTGGGGATGCATCAGGTAATGCCATTTCGTGAAACCACTTCGGATAATTGCCATACATTTTGAGCTGATCAATCGCTTGGGCTGCCCCTACATCACGTAATTCATGAGGGCGATCGGCTGTTAGTACTATTAAAGGAACCCTGCTTTGTGCTGCTTCAATAATAGCGGGAAAATAATTAGCAGCAGCCGTACCGGAGGAACATACCAGTACGACTGCTTTGTTCGTTTCCTTTGCCATTCCTAATGCGAAAAAACCGGCAGAACGCTCATCAATATCCACCCAGACATTGAAGCGTTCGTATGCGGCAAAACTAAGAGATAAAGGCGTTGAACGTGAACCCGGTGAGATCACGATATCTATGACACCACTTTGATATAATTGATCAACAAAATGACCAACATATTTCGTTAATGCTTCGACATGGCTCATTTCGACTCCCCCAATGCATGCAACATCGGAGTGAATTTAATAGCGGTCTCTTTGTATTCCATCTCCGGATCAGAATCTTTCACAACACCACAACCAGCAAATAAGGAGGCTTTTTCCTGATTAATCAGCGCGGATCGAATTGCCACTGCAAATTCACCATTAAAGTTCTGATCAAACCATCCGATAGGTGCTCCGTACCAGCCGCGTTCCAGCTTTTCGAAATTGCGGATGAAATCCAATGCTGTTTCCCGCGGAAACCCACACAGTGCTGGAGTGGGATGCAATTTACCCACAACATCTAATAACGTATATCCATCATCTAATTCAGCTTCTACAGGTGTATATAGATGCTGGAGGTTTTTTAACGGATATAAAACCGGCTCATCCGGTATATGCACAGATTTAGCGAATGAAAATACTGCTTGTTTAATCATATCAACAACGAATTGATGTTCTTCACGATTTTTCTGATCATCAAGCAATTGCTTGCCTAATTCATGATCCTGTTCCACTGTTTTGCCTCGCGGTGCCGTACCAGCGATGCAAGTGGAAAACACCTTTTGATTGTTTACCTTTACCAGACGCTCTGGTGTTGCTCCAACAAAACATACTTCGTCCTTTTCCCAAGCAAATACAAAGCTGTGCTGTTGTGTACGTTGTAACTGTGACAGAACTTGTCCGATATCACATGTCTGGTCAAATTCCACTTGTAATTCTCGAGCAAGTACAATTTTATTAACTTGGTTATCAGCTATTTTTTTCGTAGCACGCTCAACTATTGTCTTCCATGCTTCTGGATCTACTTCATGTTTTAATACAATCTGATTTTCATGAAACTCGGCATGTGTGCCATGCAGAAGCTGATGCTTCTCTGTAATAAGTTCCGCGGCTAACTGATCAATATGACTTTCTTGTTCAACCAATACAGTTGTCGTTAAATAAACATCACTTTGATCAATAGTTAACAAGAATGTCGGTACACGAAACTGACTGCCATCAAAACCACGCCACAACTCTTCAACCGGTTCTTCAGAATCAAAAGGAAAACCGCCAAAGGCAATAGGACCCGACCTTTTATCATCATAGGGATTGACGATTTTACTGTTTTGCATCCATTTTCCCCATTTATTTTTAATCGTATTGTAAGACGCATTAGAATCAGTCAAATTTACAGCATCGCCGATCCCAGCAAATATAGTTTTTTGATCTGCACTAGACCAATATATTCTGTTCTTACCAAGTACTTTGCCGCTCTGAAAGAAATCGATCGCGTTAATCCTCTCGATCTTCTCCGTCACACTAACAAAGGTTGGTGCTGATTTATCGATGGATTGCTTCTGTGCTGCTTGTAACACACCATCTATATTTATTTCCTTTGTCTCAATCATGGATACCCCTCCAATGTAATAGGGCAATTTTCATAAACGCTATTCATTATATTACAATTTTGCATTTTTTAAAAGATAAGAATCATCGTTAGGAAAAACTTGGCATGTGCCTCGCGTCTTGGAGAGTGCCGAAGTTTTACTTATACTTTTCTAACGTGTAAAAAAGAGCTATAAACTGTATACCCATCCTTAGTATAACAAAAAACATTTAATTGGTGCTGAATATTGTTTATAACAATAGTTTGACACTTTTTTAAGTATTCACTAAACTTATAATGTTAGTTAATTTTAATAAGGAGACGTTAACAAAATGGGAACTAAGTCAGAAGCAAATCATTTAAACGAAAAGCCCGGCTTTCATATATGGTGGAGATTATTGCGGCCGCACACCCTTACTGCTTCATTTATACCAGTTTTTGTTGGTACAATGCTGGCAGTGTTAAGCGGCAGTTTTCACATAGTCACTTTTCTCACAATGCTACTTGCGTCCATGCTGATACAAGCAGCTACTAATATGTTTAATGAATATTATGATTTTGTCAGAGGGCTTGACAATGAAAAGTCCGTTGGTATAGGTGGTACGATTGTAAGAGATGGCATCAAACCAGTTGTAGTAAAACGGCTCGCTTTCACTTTTTTTGGAATAGCCATTTTATTAGGTGTTTATATTTGTATCGTGTCGAGCTGGTGGATTGCTGTTATCGGCATTATTTGCATGGTTACCGGCTATTTATATACCGGAGGTCCTCTGCCGATTGCTTACACACCATTTGGTGAGCTTTTTTCCGGATTTTTGATGGGGACCGTCATCATCGGAATCAGCTATTACATTCAGACGTTAAGCATCTCGTGGCAAGTTACCGTGATTTCGATCCCTATCGCTATCTTGATCGGATGTATTATGCTTGCTAATAACATTCGCGACTTAGATGGTGATAAAGAAAACGGCAGAAAAACGTTAGCCATACTGGTTGGCAGAAATAAAGCCATTTATTTGTTATCTAGCTTGATGATATTAAGTTATGCTTTAACAGCAGCTTTTATAATAGCAGGATTGCTGCCAATTTATAGTGTGATTAGCTATTTAAGTATACCGAAAGCTCGACAAGCCATTCAGATATTCCAAGCCAACACAACAAATATCGGGATGATGCCAGCAATGGGGGCTACAGCGAAGACAAACACGTTTTATGGTGCCTTAATTGGGCTGTCCTTACTTTTACAAATCCTGTTTCCAATACCATTGTAAGTGGAGGTAAAAGATGAGCAATCAAACATTAATGCAAGCATTACAAATGAATGTCAAGCAAACATCAAAGGAACTCGCGGAAGTAGACATGCCGATAACGAATAATGTCAAACAGCCAATGGGGTTCCTCCATGGGGGTGCATCAGTGGCGCTTGCCGAAACAGCAGCTAGCATCGGCGGCATGCAGCATATTGACGAAAAGACACAGGCTGTCGTCGGTATGGAAATTAATTGCAACCATCTGAAATCAAAAAAAGACGGGGTATTAACAGCCATTGCAACTCCTATCCATATCGGCAAAACAAGTATGGTATGGAATATTGAAATGAAAGATGAAAATAATCAATTAATCGCCATCTCTCGCTGCACACTCGCAATTATCAACCGTATATAAAGAAAACCGGGCTATGCACGCCCGGTCCTGCAAACTTGAATATGTATAAAGCTACCTATAATACGGATGATGTCAACTAGCGTTGAGATCATTTTGAAATGTTGTTAGCGGTATGAAACCGCTCCGGCCAACCACTTCCTGCGGGGCATATTTCCGGAGCTTTGCTACGCATATACTACCTTTCAAAATCATCAGATTGTAATACAGCTTCACTTAACATAATCCGTATTATAAGAACTCATACATTTTTCAATATTGAGAACGATTTACTCTGCTGTTGCCTTAATGACTATCGATGCTTGCTTTACTTTAACAAAAAGGAGTCTGCCACATGACAGACCCCTTTTTGTTAGTTTTTCTCTATTATCCATTTCTGAAGTTTTACAAAAATTAGTGCAAACACCACTGCAACAATAATACCTTTGATCAAATTAAATGGTAGTATTCCGACTAATACAGTACTCATCTTCACATTTTGAGACATCTCTTCCCATCCCATAAACAGGCTGTATGCTGGAATGATTGCAAAATAATTAAGTAATGACATTCCAATTGTCATGATAATCGTTCCTATCGCTAATCCGATCAGCACGTTTTTCATGGTTTGCTGCTTTTTAAACAAATAAACAACAGGCAATACATAAAAAACACCTGCAAAAAAATTGGCGATGGCGCCGATTGGATCAGAAATAGCTGTCACGATTACATACAGTAGGTTTTTGATGGCAACTACCAAGACACCTGCTAAAGGTGAAAACATAACTCCAGCTATTAATGCTGGAATATCACTTAGATCAATACGTAAATACGCTGGAATAAATGGAAATGGTAAAGGAAAATTTAATAAAATTAATAAAACCGAAATGGTTCCCATAATCGAAATAACGATTAATCGATAGAGATTACTCGTTTGAGCAGATTTCAATATAATGTCCCCCTATTGACACAATATTTAAATCGTATGTTTTTTCAAGCAAGTTGTCAATCTTTTAATCCTCTAGTGGGTTTAAGCTTTCCCTACCTGTCATATTTTTAATCAATTCCACGAGTAACGTAATTTCCTCTTCGATATCTTGAAGACTCGCTGTTTCGACTGGTGAATGCATGTAACGTAACGGCAGAGAAACGAGACTGACCGGCACACCTTTTCCTGTTAAACGCATCTTATCTGCATCCGTTCCTGTGAGACGAGGTGTTAATTCATATTGTACCGTCATATCAAGATCTTTTGCTGTCTTTTCCAATAGATGATTTAATTTGCGATTAATTGGCGCACCCTTTGCCAATACTGGTCCACCATCTAAGCGAATATCGCCATGCTTTCTTCTGTCAACGGATGGATAATCCGTAGCGAAGGTTACATCCAATGCCAATGCAGCATCTGGTTGGAGACCTGCTGCCGCAAAGTATGCCCCTCCCATATTAGTCTCTTCGTTTACTGTGCTGACTCCATAAACGCCAATATTAATTTGCTCATCCTTTAACCTTCTCATTACCTCTGCCACGATAAAGGCACCAGTACGATTATCGAGACCTCTTCCAGAAATATAGCGATCCTTCAATATCTCAGACTGTCTGCGGTAGACGACTAGATCACCGACTTGTACATTTGTTTCCTGCTTGGAAGCGACACCGCAGTCAATAAATAAATCTTCTACATCAAAATCACCTTTCATACCGCCATGATGCTGTGCATTAACACCAATAACTCCTGGAACAATGGCTTCTTCACCGATGATTTCGACCTTCATTCCGATCGCAGATTTTGGATTGATCCCGCCCATCTTGTCCACGTAAACAAAACCATCCTCATCAATTCGGTTCACGACGAATGCAATTTCATCACAGTGACCAGCTAGCAATAAATGAAAATCTGCAGATTCATTTTTTACTGCAATCACATTCCCGGCGTGATCTGTGCGAATTTCATCAGCAAACGGAGATACATACGCCATCCATTTTTTCTGTATCTCCATTTCCAAACTCGATGGTGAAGCGGTGTGTAACAATTCCTGTAAAAATGCTAATCTTTCTTTTTCCATAAAATATTCCTCCATTCAGAATAAGGTTTCTCAAGTTGCTTACACTATATGTAAAAAAGGTGATCAAATGATTTGGTATAAATGGATAAAATTTTATTTTCACCTTCCTGTCATAGTCCGACTCTTACTTAGTGTCACGATATTAATGATTGGATTTGGCTATCTCATACATATAATAGAGCCCGACCATTTTCCGACGACCTTCGATGGTGTCTGGTGGGCGTTTGTAACTGGATCAACGGTTGGGTATGGTGATTATGTACCATTAAGTTATTTAGGTAAGTTTCTTGGTATACTGTTGATATTAGCTGGCGGTGGCTTCGTAACTTTCTATATGGCTACTTTGTCTGCAGGAACAATTAAACACGAAAAAAATTTGACAGATGGTAAAATTTCTTACAAAGGGAACCATCACACTATTATTATAGGATGGAATGAACGCACCAAGCAATTAATTCAAATGATTCGTGATCATAAGCATGATTCCGATACGATTTTAATTGATCATACCTTGGATCAGCTTTCCTTTCATAAACACAGTATTCATTTTATTCACGGTTTACCAACTTCCGATGAAATATTAAAAAAAGCAAATATTTCAGAAGCTAAATCAGTAATTATCACAGCTGATCCAACATTAACGGAACAAGAAGCAGATCGGCAGACCATTCTTAATATTATCGCAGCCCGTGGGAATAATCCATCGATTCACATCATCGCTGAAATTCTGACAGAAATACAACGAATTAATGCGCTGCGTGCAGGGGCAAACGTGTTGGTCCGTTCCAATAATTTTATGAGTTCATTGTTTTATCAATCATTGTTTCAAGAGGATGTGCAAATCACAGATATAATAGCAAAAACATTGGAAGAGCAACAATTTTGTTCAGAAGAAATACAGGACACATTAACAGATAATGATTTTTATTACTGTGCCCAGCATTTATTGAAGGATGGCAAATGGTTAATCGGCCTAATTCGCGACAAAGAGATCATACTCCACCCTTCCTTTTCCCTGCAAACGAAAAAGGATGACAAGTTGATTTACCTGATTCCCACGGATCATGCCAACAAGCATTATTAGATGCACATTATGTTCATAAGAAGACTTTCTACTATTCCTCATTAGAGAACTTGAATACCGCTCCGGCAGAATAATTCAGTTAATTCATGTCTACCCATAAGAAAAAGCGAAACATAACACGAAGATTATTTGGAGATTTCGTGTTATGTTCCGCTTTTAATTTGCCTACAACTCTTTTTTTACTCATTATTAATTTGTGCCAGTAATACTTCGGCGTTTTGCAACATTACTTTGCCTTGTTCAATATAAGCAGACGGGGTGGCGGCATCCTTTTCCTTTGGAGTTTGAAATTGATTAAATGAAGCTTGCATGACTCCACTTTTTGCAGAGGCATCAACATCGTCCTTATATCGGTGTGACAATATATACGGTTTGTCCATTCTTATTACAGCATTTTCGTTGTCAATTTCTCCATGAATTGAATGAAACGGGATCCGTAAAAAGTGATAGCCACCGTCATTAGCCAACTTATAATCAAAAAAGCCATGATCATACTCCCAAGCTCCACCTAGCGTATAACCCTCATTTTCTAATATTGGCTTAACCTGCTTATAATAATAATCCTTACCCTGTATCGCGGAATCTAATTCATACATGTCGAATCCCCCTTTTTTTTAGAATGTCCTTGCTTCTGTAAAATATGTAGGAAGTGAGGCAAAATTACTAATAATGATAACTTAGCATTAACCTCTCTCTTTCCGCCAGTCATATCATGATATCAATAAAAAGTGGCACTTCCAACGTGTTGCTGGTAGTGCCACCTAATTTTATTTATAATCTTTTTTCTAATTTTGCTTTTTCTTCTTCAAATCCTGGTTTACCTAATAGAGCAAACATATTTTTCTTATATGCTTCCACTCCTGGCTGATCAAATGGATTTACACCTAATAGATAGCCGCTGATCGCACATGCTTTTTCGAAGAAATAGACTACATAACCAAATGTATAAGCATCAAGCTTCGGCAAATGAACTAACAAGTTTGGTACTTGTCCATCCGTATGCGCCAATAATGTTCCCTGGAACGCTTTTTCATTAACAAAGTCTAGCGTTTCTCCCGCTAGGTAGTTTAAGCCATCAAGGTCTTGTTCTTCCTTCTCAATCGTAATATTTGATTTTGGTTCTTCGACATGAAGTACTGTTTCAAAAATATCACGACGTCCCTCTTGCACATACTGACCTAATGAATGAAGATCAGTAGAAAAGTTTGCTGAAGAAGGATAAATTCCTTTGAAGTCTTTCCCTTCACTCTCACCGAAAAGCTGCTTCCACCATTCAGAGAAATACTGCAAGGAAGGCTCATAGTTGATTAACATCTCGATCGTATTACCTTTGTTATAAAGGATATTTCGCACCGCTGCATATTGGTAGGCAGGGTTCTTCGCTAAGTCTGCTTCGCTAAGTTCTTGTTGTGCTTTTTGAGCACCTTCCATCATACTATCAATATCAACACCACTTACGGCGATTGGCAATAAACCTACAGCAGTTAGAACGGAATATCGTCCACCTACATCATCCGGAATGACAAAGCTCTCATATCCTTCTTCTGTTGCTAAAGTTTTCAAAGCGCCTTTCGCTTTATCAGTAGTGGCATAAATACGTTTTCTTGCTTCCTCCACGCCATATTTTTCTTCTAAAAACTTGCGGAATATACGGAAGGCGATCGCTGGCTCTGTAGTTGTTCCACTCTTGGAAATAACATTTACGGAAACATCTTTATCTTTCAATACATCAAACAGGTCATTAATGTATGGTGCACTAATGCTATTTCCAACGAAAAAGACTTGTGGCGTATCACGCTGATCTTTTGCTAATTCATTATAAAAGGAATGATTTAACATTTCGATAGCAGCACGAGCTCCTAAATAAGAACCGCCGATACCTACAACTAACAGCACATCGGAATCAGACTTAATTTTGTCGGCTGCTTTTTTAATACGTGCAAACTCTTCCTTATCATAGTCAGTCGGCAGATTGACCCAACCTAAAAAGTCACTACCCGCTCCTGTTTTGTTATGTACCATTTCATGTGCTAGCTGAACAGGTTCTTTCAAATAATCTAGTTCATGTTCCCCAAAGAAAGTCAAAGCTTTCTCGTAATCAAAACGTACATGTGTCATGTTCTTGTAACCTCCAATAATTTTATCTCACTATTTTAATGTACCGAAACCTGCCGTCTAAATCAAGCAATGCAAAATGAGATTTTTCAAAAAACTTCTGAAAATAACCAATATTTCTATATGTAAGAATCGTTGTTAACCCGTATATTATGGTTTTAATTTATTCTGACTGTTTAATCCATTCTTTCAGCTTGTCCTTCAGCGTATTAAATCCGTGTTCCCCCTCTTTATCGCTTATTGTACTTTGTTGACGTTCTGTTTTCTGATCTGATTCGAGGGCACGTATAGAAAGCGCATATTTATTATCCTGTTCATCTACATCAATAATTTTTACCTTTACCTTGTCCCCTTCTTTGATATGATCTGAAATATTCTTTACAAATCCGTTGGTTACTTCCGATATATGCACCAAGCCTTGCATATTCTCACCAATAGAAACAAAGGCACCATACGGCTGCACACCACTGACGACACCTTCTACTATATCTCCTACCTGAAAATGATCTGACATGAGTTCCATCTCCTCTATCTATATACCATCGATATATGTTGTAAACATTATGTAATGTTAGCATATATCAGTAGAAAATAGCAAAGAATTGCCGGTCTTCATTTTTTTATCTTTTTTTAAAAAAAACAGGTTTGAAATACTTCTAATTGGGCAATATATAGTTATGTAAGACTTTCTCGTATTCCCCCTGGATAGCAAAGCGATACATCGCTTTGCTTATTTTTTTCTTAAGTGAAGGAGCGCTTAGGACAGATGAACACCATTCCATTCAAAGGACACATTATTAGCTATCAATTCTATTCCAACCCCACAAAACCAACGATCATTTTACTTCATGGCTTTTTGGCATCATCCTACTGCTATCGTAAAGTTATTCCTATTATCCAAGATAACTTTCAATTGCTTACGATTGATATTCCCCCCTTTGGTAACAGTGAAAAATCCAAATCATGTTTGTTTTCGTATGATCACATGGTGGAAGCTATTCAATTCATCATGGCAGACCATCAAATCGAAACCGCTGCTATTGTCGGACATTCAATGGGTGGTCAAATCGCATTACGTTGTGCTCATCAGCTTAACCAGATCTCCGAGCTATATTTATTGGCTCCGTGCAGTTTTATGAAGCATTCACCACTATTTGCCAAGATCATATGTCACAATCCATTTTCGCCTTTCATAGCACGACGTTTATTGAAGCAAAAAGGCGTATATGAAATGCTGCGTCATTCTATTTATAACGATTATTTAATTACTGATGAGATGCTAGAGCATTATAAGCAACCATTTTTGAATCGTAAAATGTATCCATGTATTATAAAAATACTCAATGACCACCAAGGAGATTTATCGGAACAAGAACTGACAGAAATCGATATTCCTGTCACCATCTTTTGGGGCAAGAATGATGAAATTATTCCCTATCAGATTGGTTATGAACTGATAAAGTACATACCACATTCCACCTTAACAACGGTTGAGCATGCTGGTCATTTATTACCTGAAGAAATCCCTAATATGATTGCCGACAGTATATTATCAAGTAAGGAATTCCCAGTTCAATAGAGCATTACACTTTTTTTTCAGTCACCGATATGATTAGATAGATATAGCTTGTGAAAAAAGGAGTGGAAATTTAATGACGCATTCTTTTGAGAAACAAATTGAAAGAAGAAATACACGAGCAGTTAAATGGGATTTAGTAAAATCTCTCTATGGCGCAGAAGATGTACTGCCAATGTGGGTAGCTGACATGGATTTTGAAGTACCAGAAGAAGTAATAAAAGCCTTAACTGCAAGAGCAAAACACGGTGTATTTGGTTATACATTTACTGATCATGCATTGGCGAGCACCATCACAGAGTGGTTAAACGACAGACATGATTGGCAAGTAAAAAAGCCATCCATTCTATATAGCCCAGGAGTCATTACAACTCTTTATATGGCGATCCAGACGTTTACTAATAAAGGGGACAAAGTATTAATTCAAACACCTGTTTATCCTCCTTTTTATCAAATTGTGACAAATCATGATCGTGAATTAGTCAAAAATCAGCTGGTATTACGTCACGACCGCTATGAAATAGATTTTGATGATTTCGAAGCAAAGCTGCAAGAAGGTGTGAAGGCATTTATCTTGTGTAATCCGCACAACCCCGTCGGGCGAGTCTGGACAGAAACCGAATTACGCAAAATCGTAGCGCTTTGCAAAAAATATAATGTCATGATTTTATCTGATGAAATCCATGCAGACTTGGTTTACTCAAATAACAAGCACATTCCAATAGCAAAATTAGATGAAGAGATGGCCGACAAGATTATTACCTGCATGTCACCAACAAAAACATTTAACCTTGCTGGCTTACAAGTATCTTATGCTATCGTTCCTAATCGTTCGAAACGAGAAGCATTAGAGAAAACATTCCAAAAGCAAGGGATACATATATTGAATACAATGGGAATTACCGCATTGGATGCTGCATATCAGCATGGCAGAGAGTGGCTCGAACAGCTGCTGGCGCAATTAACTCGAAACATTGACTATGTAGTGGAAGCATTTGCTGAGCATCCAAGGGTTGACGTCATTCGTCCGGAAGGTACCTATTTAGTTTGGCTTGATTTCCGAAAGTTACAACTGTCGCAAGCAGACCTTAAAGACTTTCTCCAAACACATGCCAAAGTTGGTCTTAATGACGGCGCCTCATTTGGTGAAGAAGGTACAGGTTTTATGCGAATGAATGTAGCCTGCCCATTTACTCTTGTTGAAGAAGGAACAAACAGAATAATTAAGGCTTTAGGATAGAAAAACTCGGCATTCGCTTCGTCTTTTAAGCGGGTGCCGAAGCTTTTCTTATGCTTGGTACATCAAAAATTTTCACCACCTCAAACTTCTCACCAGCTAAATTTCCCATTTTTTTGACGTGTATGAAAAAACGTATTTAAACCCCGACCTTCTCGTACTAATTTAAGTATATATTTAGCTACCTATAATACGGATTGTGTCAACTAACGTAGAGGTCATTTTGGCATGTTTAAAGTGGTATGATAACGCTCCGGCCAAACACTTCGCGTCCCGCGGGAGTCTGCGTGGTAGCCGGAGCAAATGTATGGGTTCTACAACTTATACAAGAGCTAGCATATTGAGCTGATTATAATTGCCATAATAGCATTCGAATTCTACATAATATGCCTAGCACTACTGCTTTTAGCTGTTCCATACGTTGTAACGCTTCCTTAAGCGTAGGAAATATGCAGAGTCTCCGCATGCGTCAGCACAAATTGATTTTGTCTCTGCCTGTGTCTACAAGTATTGCTTCTTTGCTTCCTAGGCACAAGGCAACAAAGAAGCATTGCAAGTAGTAGCCTAGCTGAGGCTCTATGGCTCTACAGGACGCGGAGCATATTTCCTGAGCTTTGCTATGCATATAAAATTCCACTTAACATAATCCGTATTATAAGAAACCCACACTTCATCTTGAACATGATTGCTACTGCATTTCTTCTTTATAGTTGTTATTATGCCCTCTTTACTCATAAACAAAAAGAAGAGCAAGCAAAAACTTTACTCTTCTTCTTCTTTTTTATTTGTTTGTGTTGGATCTGTCGGTTTTTCTTCATCGTTAGCTTGCTCTAATGAAATCACACCACAGACTAACCGTTCACCAGAATTACCTGAAGGCTGTGAAACCCCGTCATCCTGTCCACTATGAATAATAATGGAGGTTCCATCTTCTCTTAATAACGATTTATCCCCATCCATCAATGTTACACCTTGCAATTCGAACTCTACATCAGCTGTTCCATCTGCAGACACTTCGAGATTTGGCATATCACCTAAATGCGGACCGTCTGGATGCATTAACCCGTGTTCCTGTCCTTCCGGATTAAAATGATTACCTGCTGATTCAAAATCCGGCCCCTCACATTTTGCATATTCATGAATATGGACACCATGAAATCCCGGTTCCAGACCTTCCACCTTTATTTGAACCGATACTTTATCCGCCTGTTCCTTAAAGGTAGCAGTTCCAACTGCATCTTTATCTACATTAAAAAGCCGTACTTCTAATGGAGAACGATTATCTCCACCTTGACAGCTCATAAGCATCACTAATGACAACAATAAAATAATAGTTAGCTTTCTATACATAGCTGATCGACTCCTCTTAACTTGTCCATTACATAGTATGGACAAACAAAAGAAAAGTTAATCAGTCTTTTAACTCATCATATTCCTGTTCCCATTTTTCCTGCTCTTTTTTTGATGCTTTCTTAATCCAGTACATCGTTGCACATGCCCCGATTACAAATACAAGCAAACTTAAAACCGCGGGAATATATAACGACTTATCTTCTGGAAAGTAAAGAAATTCCATCATATGTATCACTTACCTTCTATTTGAAAATATATCTTCACAAAATAAACACTTCTGCGTTTGTTTTCTATATCGTAACACAAAAAAAGCTAGTATCAAAACTAGCTTTTTCCCTTACTTACCTAAATGCTCTTCGATTGTTTCAGCAATTCCTTCTAAAGCTTGGTCTTCGTCATTCCCATCGACAGTAATACGGATTTCAGCGCCTTTAGGTACACCTAGTGACATAACCCCCATAATGGATTTTAAGTTAACTGTTTTTCCATTATAATGTAATTCCACATGTGATTCATATTGCCCAGCTTTGTTTACTAATAAAGTTGCTGGTCTTGCGTGAATACCTGTGTCACTTTGAATAGTAAATGATTGCTCTTTCATACAATAATTCCTCCTCATCAATCGATCATCCATCACAGTCAAACATCATCATTTAACTTGTGAAATCGCTAACTAAGTATATTATATACGATATAAAGAAATTTAGAAACTAAAAAATGAAAAAATTCACGAAGCCCTGCTAAGGGTAGCATTTGTAATTCAATATTCGTTATGATATTTTTGAATTATATTATTCCGCCTTAAGGAGGGCTTAATCATGAGTGTACATATCGGTGCTAACAAAGGAGATATAGCAGATACTATTCTGCTTCCTGGTGATCCGTTACGCGCAAAATATATTGCAGAAAACTTTTTAGAGAACGTTAATTGTTACAATGAAGTAAGAGGAATGTACGGCTATACAGGTACATATAAAGGCAAAAAGATTTCGGTACAAGGTACGGGAATGGGTGTACCATCTATTTCTATTTACGTCAATGAATTAATTCAAAGCTATGATGTACAGAATCTTATTCGAGTTGGTACGTGCGGTGCGATTCAAAAAGATGTAAAAGTTCGTGATGTCATACTTGCCAGTACATCTTCTACTGATTCTCAAATGAACAGAGTAGTATTTGGCGGAATTGACTATGCACCAACTGCCGATTTCGAACTACTTAAAAATGCATATGATACTGGTGTGGAAAAGGGATTGTCATTAAGAGTCGGAAATGTCTTTACAAGTGACAGCTTTTATCGCGACAATATGCCGGAAATGTTAGAATTACTCGACACTTATAATGTATTAGGAATTGAAATGGAAACAACTGCCTTGTACACACTGGCTGCCAAATATAATCGTCACGCTTTATCCGTCCTGACTGTCTCCGATCATATCGTAACCGGTGAAGAGACAACAGCTGAGGAACGTCAAACAACCTTTAACGAAATGATCGAAGTTGCCCTTGATGCTGCTGTGAAATAGGATGGTTGTACCTGTTTTTATCAGTCTATGCAGACCGCACAGTTAATATGCTAAAAATCATCGGCCAAACTTATGTTTATAAACACATTCCGTATTGATTAAATAGAAAAGATGAGTAGCATATTTGATCTCATCTTATTCATAATAAGAGCATGTTAATTGCTTTTTAATCGATACTAAACAGGTAAATGCTATGCTATAATAGTTAGCAAACATACTGTACTCATATCCATCTGAAAGAAAGAGAGGATGTTCTCATTGGAGCTTTTCGATAACTTTCCACTATGGGTTGCATTAATTTCTATCACATTTGCCCAAACCGTTAAAGTCCCACTTCACCTGATTGCAACGAAGGAATTTAGGCCTGGCCTTGCATTTAGCACTGGAGGAATGCCGAGCAGTCACTCTGCTGCTGTAACCTCACTTGCAACTGGAATCGGCATCGAGCACGGTGTATCCTCGGGTATATTTGCTGTTTCCTGTGTTTTTGCCATTATCATCATGTTTGATGCAACAGGAATTCGGAGACAAGCTGGGGAACAAGCCATTTTATTAAATACCTTAGTTAAAGACTTCCATCGCTTTGTATCTGAAGCAAAAGGATGGGCACAAAAAGGGGAATACGAAAAGCAAAAAGAATTAAAAGAGTTGCTCGGACATCAACCAATAGAAGTGTTCTTTGGTGGATTAACAGGGATCATCTTAGCTTTCTTACTTTATCCGCTTTTCTAAATACCTAGTAAATAATGTTAACTAAGAAAAACCGGGAAAGTCCACCCGATCCTAACTAACAAAATAATATACAGCTACTTATAACATAGATTATGTCAACTAGCTAGACAGATCATCAACATGCCCATTTTGAAATGATTAATGTGCTAGGATAACGCTCCGTCCAACCACTTCGCGTCCTGCGGGGCACGGCTGAAGCTAACTTTGTGAAGAATACCGCTTCACAAAGTGGATCTTCAGCACCTGCACGTCCCGCGGGAGTCTACGTGGTTGGCCTACGCTAGAATAGGTGCTCTACAACCTTTGTAAGAGCTAGCATATTGATTCTCTTTCATAAATATCAGCATTTGAATAACATAATGCCTAGAATCACTGCTTTTAGCTGTTCCATACGTTGTAGCACTTCACTTAAGCGTAGGAAATATGCGGAGACTCCCGTGGGATCAGTCGTGTCCGAAAATCCCGCAGGAAAGCGGTCTTTGCTTTCTGAGGAAGTTGAGGCCGACCCCACAGGACGCAGAGCATATTTCCGGAGCTTTATGAAATCTATCAAAATTACCACAATGTCAGACAGTTCTACTTACATAATCTATATTATCAGAACTTATATAATCTTGAACGCGTTCACGTCTGCCATTCGCTTCAATGATTGGAATTGGTTATAAGTAAAAAAAACAGCCTTATCGGCTGTTTTTTTACTCTGCTTTATACTGCGACCTAAACACTTGTAATGCTTCGGTATTATTTAATTCAGATAATACATCTTCTGTCAACTTTCCTTCACCATATTCAACAACATAAACATCAACATTTTTCTTTCCCCATTTGTCATACACTTCTTTGACAGTTGGATAATACAAATCAATTTTATGTCCGTTGATTGCACCACCTGTATCTGCCACAACACCATAACCATAATCGGGAATGTACAAGATCGTTCCTATTGGGAAAATGTCAATATCTGCTGCGATCGTCGAATATAAATCTCTGGTTACTTTAACTCCTGAATAAGTAATACCATAGGCCGGATGACCAGGCGACTTTCCTGTCGACTCCACCCCAGCAGTATAACCTGTAGCCACAACATGTTTCTTTTCGTATTGACTTAAATCTAACGTTTCTTCTAAAGTTGCCGGGGCTTCAATTTCTTCACTCGAAATATATGTGATATTATCGCGAAAATTGATATATTTTTTTTTCGCTAATACTTCCCTGTCTTGTTGATAATGAAACGTGTATGCTTCGCCACCATCTCGCAAGCTAGTAATTACTTCCTTTGCTGAAACATTTGATATCATTGTAAAACTGGAAATGACAGCACAAAAAAACATGAGGACCATTACTAGATTCTTAATCATTTTTTTTACTAACATAAAAAGATCACACCTCTCTAGGTGTAATCTTTTCCACTACATACGGAAAATATACATTTTTGTGATGTTAAAACATTTGGTAGCCATTTTTCCGCAAGAAGCGAATGACAAACCCAGCTGTAAGTGTACCAATGAATCCTGATAATAAAATAATGGCATCTTGATAACCTAACGTAATGATCTCATGCCATAATGTTGAAAAGGCAAACCCAGGATCCTTGAAATATGTAGAAAATGAGAAGGTATCCACAATTAATATGACAATAATAGGAAAAACAAAAGCCATCAGCCATGTTTGTCGTAAAATCATATTAAGAATAAAGCTGATACCAAAAAACAAGACGAAAAATAAGAGAACCGATATAAATAATTGAATCATTGCTAAACTCCTCTTCCACCATATCAAAATCTGTCACACATTATATTGTAGCTTGAGGTGTCCCCAAGCGCAATACTGTTCAATGGATTGTAAGAAATGAATAATCTCAGATGAAAGAAAAAACAGAGGAATCGATCCTCTGTTTTTTTCACCTATTATGAAAAGAAATTGAATTTTCCTTTTTTCAATAGTAACCCTACACCACCGATTTTAAATAAGGCACGGTTGTCGATAACTTTCTTCATGACAGAAGCAGTCCATCCAAAGATTTTTTTGCCGCCAAAAATAGAACCCATTGCATCATTATGGCCTAATGAACAAACAGTACCTCGGTTAATGAATTCAAAGTGTTCTAATTCTCCACCTTTTACTAGCGCGATCAAGTTATGTGCACAAACTTCTGCTTCTTGCATCGCGATTTGAGCTGTTGGTGGATATGGACGATCAATTTCTTTGTTCCATACTAATGCACAATCTCCAACAACGAACACATCTTCATGAGATGGTGCACGTAATTCTGGCGTTACTTCTACTTTACCACGGTTATCTTCTAATGCAGATTCCTCAACTAAGTGATTAGCTCGTACACCAGCAGCCCATACTGTTGTCATCGTCGGTATATCTTCTTTTTCATCGTTTTGTTCTACTGTAATACCTTCAGCTCGTACTTCTTTCAAGAAAGCACCAAGCTTAAATTCTACACCACGAGCTTCTAATGAATTCATCGCATACTCGATTAATTCAGGATCGAATCCTGGCATAATAGAATCCATAGCTTCTACAACGATAATACGTACTTTGTTTCGGTCAATGTCATATTCTTCACATAGTTGTGGTACACGGTTTGCTAATTCACCAACAAATTCAATACCAGTAAAACCTCCACCGCCAACTACGATATTAAGACGTTCTTGCTTCGTTTCTGGTTCATTGTTATACGTAGCAAATTGATAATCGATATGCTCACGAATTTGACGTGCTTTATTAATGCTTCCGATCGTAAATGCATTCTCAAGCAATCCTGGAATACCAAATGTAGCTGCTTCAAATCCTAGTGCTACAACTAAATAATCATAGTCAAGCGCATTCCCATCTTGTAATTCCACTTTCTTTTCGTCTGGTTTAATTGCAGTTACTGTATCTTGTACAAAATTCACCTTTGCTGAATCAATTAAATCAGCAATTTTTACTCGGCTACGATCATGGTGTAATGTACCTGCAGCTGCTTCATGTAACCATGTAGATTCATAATGATAGTCGTTTTTGTTGACAAGTGTAATTTGAGCGTCATTTACACCAAGTTTATTTTGTAATTTTGCAACGGTAGTTAATCCACCATAACCTGCTCCAAGTATAACTATTTTTGGGTTATTCATGCTTCTCACATCCATTTAATTATTTTTCTGTTTAGTTCGTGATATTTTTCACGTACTAATCCGCAATGATACAACTATATTACTAATTAGTCCATAGTATATGTTAGACCTTTTTACGACATTTTTCAACCCTTATTTTGTTTTTGTATGATTTTTAGACAAAAAAATTTCACTTAGCAATTTGTACAAATCGTGAATTAAAACCTTACAATAATGACATAATCTGCACTATTGTGTTAAAATAAATGTCATTGATGTATGCATTAGGGGGAATCTATGATGTCAAATGAAGTGTATGATATAACCATTATCGGCGCAGGTCCGGTTGGATTATTCACTGCCTTTTACGGTGGTTTAAGACAGTCTTCTGTCAAAATTATTGAAAGCCTTCCACAGATTGGAGGGCAACTCAGCGCCTTATATCCTGAGAAATATATATATGATATTGCGGGCTTCCCAAAAGTTCGTGCGCAAGAACTCGTTGACAACTTAAAAGAACAAACAGATATGTTTAAACCCGAAATTGTCTTGGACCAATCTGTTGAGAACGTAGAACGTATAGATGAAGAAACTTTTCGAATTACTACTCCTACCGAAGAACATTACTCCAAAGTGATCATTATCACTGGCGGCAATGGCGCATTTCAGCCGCGAAAACTTACCATTGATAATGCGGAACAATTTGAAGATAAAAACCTGCACTATTTCGTTGATAATATGGATAAGTTCCGTGATCAGCGGGTTGTATTATTTGGTGGTGGAGATTCAGCGGTAGACTGGGCATTAATGTTAGAACCTATTGCGAAAGAAGTTTCCTTGGTTCACCGACGTGAAACTTTCCGGGCGCATGAAGCAAGTGTAGAAAATTTAATGAATTCCAATGTGAATATTTTAACACCTTATGTACCAGAAAGCCTAATCGGACAAAACAAGATTGATCAAGTTCGATTGAAGGAAGTTAAAAGTGATAAAGAGATTGTTTTAGATGTCGATCACGTACTAGTGAATTACGGCTTCATTTCTTCACTTGGTCCAATTAAAAACTGGGGTCTGGAAATTGATAAAAACAGTATCGTTGTTAATTCAAAAATGGAAACAAATGTGCCTGGAATTTACGCAGCAGGTGATATTTGTACGTACCCAGGTAAAGTAAACCTGATCGCTGCCGGATTTGGTGAAGGCCCAACTGCAGTAAACAATGCCAAAGCATTTATGGATCCAAAAGCAAGAGTACAACCGAAACACTCAACAAGCATGTTTTAGTGGTAAAATTATAATTATAAAAATATCACTAAACACCTATATATCAGCGTTTTTGTGTTTAAGATCGAAATATAATAATACATTATTTTTATTGAAAGTGTATCATATACAGTATCACAAAAATTCAAGCATCTACTTATTCGGTAGGTGCTTTTGTTTTTAATTCGATAATTCTAATACATTTTTATATTCGGTGTATTTTTCTTCATCCATATTAGGTCCTCTAAGCCTAACTAATACATTTTTATGTTTTATCGTACGATCTTATTTGCGCTTCCTGTTTCATCATAAAACGACTTCATTGCATCTTAATCACCACCAGTATTTTTCTTCGCACCAACACGAACGAATGTTCTTGGTAAATATTTAAAAGAATTATATAATGAAGTAAAAAAATAGTGAGGTGAAAACAATGCGATATTTGAGCAATGAAGAATTTCAACTTGGATCGCGTTATTTATTTTTATCTTTGGCCATACAAGTAATACAAAAGAACTTGGAGAAATTACGTAATCAGTCAATATTCAAACTCAACGAACCTTACGTTATGTTACTGGAAAGTATCGAAAAGAAAGCCATTGAAGAAAGACGGCAATCAAAGATAAGGATTAGTCAAGAGAAGATCGATGTGCTAGAAACTAACCAGACAGATACATTTACGGAGTACACTTATTTTTGCAAAGGGAAAGCAGAGAAAAAGAAATTATTTTAAGCCGGCTATTCGTAAGAAAGTGTTGGTCATTTTAAAAGAGTATTTTGAGAAGGTAGAAATGAAGATAGGATAAGTGGGAGTGTAATATAAACTGTGTAAGTAAGAAATGCGTACGATTTCTTACTCACACAGTTTTTTATTTGTTAGAATAATAAGTACAAAGCTAAAGGAGTGTTAAAAATGGGCAAACCGAAAAGAGATCCTAACTCCGTAGATTTAGCTAACAAGATTATCGAACAGTATCAACCTGAGACGGTAGAAGATATGCAACATGCATTAAAAGACATTTTTGGTCCTATGTTTGAGACGATGTTAAAAGGCGAAATGGACCATCACTTAGGTTATTCCTCCAATGAAAAAGGGCACAAAAGTACTCCAAACCGACGTAATGGATACGGAAAGAAAACCGTCAAAACATCAACGGGAGAAGTGGAACTAGAAGTGCCAAGAGATCGTGACGGCTCATTCGAACCACAAGTCATTCCCAAACGCCAACGAGATGTCTCCGCCATTGAAAACAAAGTAATTTCCATGTACGCCCGCGGTATGTCCCAGAGGGATATTTCCTCGGAAGATATTTATGGGTTTTCTGTGTCTCACGAAATGGTATCTAACATTACGGATCATGTGTTGACAGAATTAGAAGAATGGCAAACAAGACCCTTACAACCTTGTTATCCTTTTGTCTTTGTGGATTGCCTTTACGCAACTGTTCGTAATGATTACGAAACGAAGAAATACGCGGTATATACAATGCTTGGGTACACCATGGAAGGCAAGAAAGAGATACTAGGCTTATGGCTCAATGAAACCGAAAGTAAGCATAAATGGATGCAAATCTTCGATGAGATTAAAACAAGAGGAGTAGAAGATATCTTCTTTCTATCTATTGATGGCGTAAGTGGATTGGAAGAAGGTGCTCGTGCCATTTTTCCGGCGGTTACGGTACAACGATGTATTACCTTATTCGAAATTCACTTAAATATGTAGCAAGCAAAGACTACAAACCCTTCACAGCTGCTTTGCGAAAAGTGTATGGAGCATCTAGTCTAAAAGCTTGCCGCAGCGCTTTTGAAACCTTTCAACAACAGTGGTCTTCTTATCCTGGAGCCATTGATGTATGGAAACGTCACCTCTCTCATGTAGAACAGCTTTTTGACTACGGTAGTGCGATTCGCTAAATCATGTATACAACAAATGCTGTAGAAAGTGTTCACTCCAGCTATCGCAAAGTTACCCAAAAAGGAGCATTCCCACACGAGAATGCCCTATTAAAAGTCTTATATTTACGAACGAAAGAATTAGAAGATAAATGGGAAGGTGGCCATATTCAGCAATGGGCTATGGTGATGAACCAGTTATTAATTCATGACCATCTTAAAGATCGTGTTTTAAAGTATTTAGAATAACTTACACACTTTTCTTGACAAGCCCTCAAGGAGGGCATATATCTACCACTCCCCTCCCTTTACTCTTCTTATTCTATTCAAAGTTAGAAATCGCACTAATATGACAAAGAGATAAAACAGCAAAGTTATTACCTGCACCTAAGTTACCTTCTACTTTTACTAGTCCTTCCCCTACTTCAAGGATGTCTAAATTCTGTAGATTATTAAATCCACTTCCATTCACATCAATGTCAGCTGTGGAATATAGAGATAAGAATTCAGCAACTGGGTCTTCACAACAAGCACACTCTCCAGTACTTGTCACTTGGGGTTGTAATTCCGCATCTTCTAGAACATCCCCTGCTACAGCTGTAACCTGGCATAATGGTAATGCTATTGTATTTCCACCTTGATTGACAATTACAATGAAATTTCCAACAGATGAAAAACCTAAAAATGTTACGTTCTGAAGGTTTACTGTATTGGTATCTACACTACCTATAGTAATTAATGAATCTTCAGGAATTTGTTCAAATATTTCTGCTAAAGGTTCGACGCAACAATCGCAAGCTGTATCTTGTGTTGGCCCTGTTGGTCCTGTTGGTCCTGTTGGTCCTGTTGGTCCTGTTGGTCCGTTAGCAGATGGTGTAGAAAGGATGCTTTCTAATTTGTTTTCTAATATAAACTCTTTTTTAGTAATGGCTGAAATTGTATCTTGCACACTCCCGTTAACTGTTAAAATATCGCTAATTGTAGCTGTTGGTGAAGATACACCAGGTAATGTTCCAAGAACATATTGGAGTTTCTCACCTTCTGCATTTATTATATGACTAAGACCCAATTCTTCTAAGGCAATGGATGATAACAGTAAATTAATCGCATCATCTCTCGTTACACTTATTTCCGGCGTTATATTTGGAATATTGGACTGAGACATTTTTTCACTCCTTTTTTAGGTTTCTTTATCATTGTATAAATTTAAATGGGAAATTTCTTGTGCTATAGCACAAAAAAATAAATAATTTGTATTGAACTCCTTAAGTAATTAAAAATGATTAATAATCCCGAGACTCAATGATTCAATAAAATAACTACGCATTTTTGAAGTAAATTCACAACCTTATGATCAAAAAGTGTGTACATTCTATCATCTATAAATCTATCCCAATGCTTGTTTCACACATATAATTTATATATAATGAAGCAACTATATACGAATAATCTATCAAAATAATCGGAGGCTTATATGACAGTTGATATAGCAACACTTGATATTGTTTTAGGAATTGTTAATTTTATGGCATTTATTTTGATGATTATTTTCTGGAGAATAAACCCCATGGTGAAAGGGACAGCCATATGGGCTATTTCAGCTTCTTTATCTTTTATGAGCTTTTTTGTGATTGGGAGTTCAAACATCTTTTTAAACAATTGCGGTACGTTAATTGCTGCTGTTCTTTTAATGGAAGGAATACTTAGATTTCGAAATATTGGTGATCAAAGAAAACGGTTTAAAGGAATAATAGCGCTAATTTTACTATCCGTTATTATGTCGTATATTAATCAATCGAATCCGACAGACAGGTATCTGTATCATGATTTTGTGATTGTGATGGTTTGTATCATCTCGGCAATTACGATGCTTGTAAAAACAAATAAGATTCAATTTTTAGTGCACCTTTATACAGCCGCTTCCTTCTTTATTCTAGTTCCTGTTTTTTCTTATCGATGGTATTTAGCGTTTAGTGGTCAAATTGAAAATCATTTAATTGGACCTACGCAACATGAATTTCAAGGATTTTTTATATTTATCGGTTGTGCCTCATATCATTGGCTGGTCTCTAGGATTGGGGCTTGCTTTGACTTATCAAATGAGACAGGAATTAAAATCCGCAATGGAAGAAAAATGGTTACAAGCGCAAATACAACCCCATTTTATTTTTAATACTTTAAATTCCATTAGTGCATTAAGTGTCGTAGACGTTGAAAAAATGCGTAAATTAGTAGCTGAGTTCAGTGAATTTCTACGTAGTAAATTTGACTCTGGTTCCTTTAATACATGGACACCTTTCAAAGAGGAGATCGCTGTCGTTGAATCCTATCTGTACATAGAAAAAGTAAGGTTTAGAGACCGATTAGAAATTCATTTGAATATAGAAGATACTGAAGGGTTCTATTTACCAACTCTGACGATTCAACCAATTGTTGAGAACACAATTAAACACGGTATTATGCAACAAGCTGCTGGTGGGACGATTGAAATTAAGGCTTTTAAGAAGAAAGATTATTTACGTATCATCATTAAGGATGATGGAGTTGGTATGAGTAAGGATGTCATTAGCTCGATAAAACATAACAATTTAGATAATTCTACAGGTATAGGGCTTAGAAATACGCATAGAAGACTAATTGAAGGCTTTGGAACGGGAATACAGATTAAAAGCAAGGTAAATGTAGGTACTGTGATTGCCTTTAACATTCGCAAACGGACTTAACTAGAATCTACGAGGAATTGTAATGAATCCAGTACAAACCTCCCCTGGATTCTGGATATCTATCAGGGTTCAAAGATTTAGCCTAAGAAACTATCGATTGCTGATGAAGGAGCATCTACGCATCAATTTTTTCAAAAAAACAAACTGTGCAGTAGCCCTTATACGTACACAGTTTGTTCTAATTTCCAGTGTCTAACACAATTAATTTAGACTGTTTAATCTAGATAGGGATAGATGCCAAACTCAGAAATGATATTATGCACTTGCGTATATACTTCATAATCACCTCCATTACCTTGATGGATTCCCATAAGCAGTCCACTTTCACCACTATAAACAGTCCCTCCACTGTCTCCAGGCACGGCATAATAGTCTGCTCTTCTCATATCATATAAGTTTGATTTTGAATAACTAGTATCCACTATTTCCCCACACCTAGGTGAATAATTATGATATCCTGCTACACAAACAGTTTGTCCAACATAGTCTTCCCAATTCCTTTGGAAATCCACTAGTGTTACATCCTTACTGTAGTCTTCGTATACATAAGGACTAATATGACTAGAATTTCCATCTACAATTGTTAAGGCATCTACATTTCCACCAAATTGTTTATGATCATAGCTGTTAGCACCACCAATGAAAATTCCTAACCAATTTCCGATACATCCCTTTCCATCTTAAAACTTAAATAGGAAACTCCAAATGTTTGTATACTTCCTAAATAGGCCATGATAAATACCATTCCTGATAAAAGACCAAACACCCCATAGACAGCAGATGTAAGAACAATCAAATATTTATAAAATCTTAATGCAAATGAATTTTGGATACCAACAATAGCAAAGTTTGCAATAGTGGTTGCAGCTAATATAATAATGAGTAAGTTACTCACTAAATTCGCGTTTACGACAGCTTGACCAATAATTATCCCGCCTACCATCGTAATTGTTGGACCTATACTTCGAGGCAACCTAACACTCGCCTCCAATATCAATTCCAAAATTAACAGCATTAAAAAGATTTCTATCAATGATGGATAAGGAACATTTTGTCTACTTTGAGCTATGGATAG
This sequence comes from Gracilibacillus caseinilyticus, assembly GCF_022919115.1. NCBI lineage: Bacteria > Bacillati > Bacillota > Bacilli > Caryophanales > Bacillaceae > Gracilibacillus > Gracilibacillus caseinilyticus. The sequence continues at coordinate 3,969,680 of NZ_CP095072.1, forward strand.
AGCCATTCTATTCTTAAAACACCTGGATTAACTGACACTAGAGCCACATACAAACCTGGAACACGCGTAAAATTAGTAAAGTGCATAAAAATCCTATTACGAATAAGAATAAATATCATTAATGGATAAGGATAATTCTTATCAGATTCTACTGTGAATAAATCCCAAAATAAACCTGGTAGAATAAATGCCATCGGAAGTCTATCTTGAATATGACGACCCTTCTTTGCATTATATGTTGCGCAACCTCATGAAGGTAATTCAGTTGTCATTATTTTTGGCATTGTAGACAATGAAGAAAAGCCAAGCAATTTATATAGATCCTGTTGACTTCTAACATCAAGTTTTCGAATGTTTTTTTCGATTTTCTTTGTTATATCGTCTAAAAACTCCGTTTTAATCCTATTACCACAATACACAAGATTTATCCTCTTTTGTTCAGACACTCAGAAATATAACCTTTAATAAGTAAATCTGATGAAACAATTTCTTTTCGAATTAGTCCTAAATTAGTATCTAAGTTTTCTGTAAAAGAACTTACAGATCCTTGTACAACATTTTCATTAGCAGGTTCTTGTATAGAACGTGATAATGTATTTGATACTGGTTCATATATAAAATATAAATCTAGTAATGGTCGGAATATAATTAGTTTTCCTTCAATTCCTTGAATTGCTTTATTATCTTTTTTTTACTACTATTTTCGAGTTCTTTTAATAAATCCTCTATCTTAATTTCATTCGAGACATTATGTTCGATATAATCCTGAAGCATTTTTTGGTTTCAGTTAAATCAACTAAACTTTTAAGGCCAGCGATTTCGATTTGCTGGTCATGTATTAGTATCGTTTGAAAGAAAAAATCATCATTTTTTTCTGATTGTATTTTTAATTACTACCATTCAATTTATTCCTTTCGCCCAGCATTTTACTTTGTAATAGTATTGCTGAGTTTTCTAAAGGATATACATATTTGATACAATATATTCACCTCACAGTAGGATTTACATAATCTATAACTAAATAAAAAAATTCCACCACTTTTAAATAGGAAAGAAGGACAAGGTCGTTCCTAATGAGTATGTCCCTAAATATGATTTTGTTGCAGGAAATTCCCATAAAAGCTCGAATAATGATGTAATAGGTATTTTTTAACCAAGGAGGTAAAAACATGAAAATTGCTGCGCTTTATGATATTCATGGAAACCTTCCAGCTCTTAACGCAGTGCTTAATGAACTAAAAAGTGAAAAACCAGATTTAATTCTCATTGGCGGTGATATTGTTTCTGGCCCTTTACCAGTTCAAACTTTAGAACGGCTTTTTCAATTAGCAGACCAAGACGTTCAGTTTATTAGTGGAAACAACGATCGAGAGGTAGTTATGGCATATGACGGAAAACCCCTAATGCATATGTCAGAGAAAGGACGTCAAAAACAATACTGGGTGTCTAAGCAATTATCACGTACCCAAAGAGATTTTTTAGCTACTCTAGATAAGTTAAAGATTTTTTCAATTGAAGAACTAGGAGAAATTTTATTCTGTCATGCAACTCCCAAAAGTGATAAAGAGATTTTTACACCGTTGACTTCTAAAGATCAACTCATTAACATCTTTAGTACTGTTGAACAGCAATTGGTTGTGTGTGGTCATACACATATACAATTTCAAAAGCAACTAGGGGAGGTATGTATTCTAAATGCTGGAAGTGTAGGCATGCCTTTTGCCAACCAACCAGGTGCATATTGGCTTCTACTTACACCAAAGGGTTATGAATTTAGACGAACAATATATGATATAGAAAAGGCCACAAAGGAGATTGAAACGAGTAAAGACCCATATACTTATGAATTCATCAAAAATTATATACAAAATACAATTCCAAAAGAAAGAGGCATTCAATTTCTTGAGAAATCAAAAAGATTATAAAAAGTATGAATTTGTCAATATTCATTTAAAACATATTAAGAAGATTCAATCATGAGGAAGTAATTATGTATAGAACATTAAACGATTTTTATTTATCTTGAGAATTTGAATCAAAATCTACTCATAAACTTTTCACAATACTTACAGATAAATCTATAAAGGAAAAAATATCAGATGAACAGTGGGAACTCGGACGCATTGCTTGGCATATGGTCACTTCCATTAATTTAATTTCTTCACATGCAGGTTTAACATTCGATGCGCCAAAGGATGATTGGATTATTCCTTCCTCCGCAAAAATTGTAGCTGAACATTATTTAACTACCTCACATAATTTTATTGAAGCGATTCAAAAGAACTGGACTGATACCTCGTTGCAAAAGAAAGTACCTTTTTTCGGCCAGCAAATGCCGATAGGAAGCCTATTACTATCTCTCAATCAGCACCAAACTCATCACCGCGGACAAATGACCATACTCATCAGAAAAGCTGGATTATCGGTACCTGGAATATATGGGCCTTCTAAGGAAGAATGGGAGAAATTCGGCTTGGAACAACCAAAAGAATCAACTTTCAAGTAATGATCACTTTATATTAATTTAGAATATATTAATGTTTTAAATTTATTAAGATAGTGAAATTATATTTACCGTTGCATATTTCATTAACGGAAACAAGCGAACACGGAAAAATCCCGTTTTGGTAGATGACTTTCATGTATATAAGAACAGAAAGGTTAATCATACGTAGTTTCAAGAATTAGACCTACATAGGGTTGTAGCCACTTGTCAGCCGGAAAATGTTCCCTCTTATCGTGTAATGGAAAAGAACGGCATGAGAAGAGAAGGATACTTTAAAAAATGTATTCCTCATGGAGATGATTGGTGGGATGAATACTCTTATGCAGTTCTAAAGGAAGAATGGAAGATTTAATCTGATGAATGATTTATGATATATCTAGAGTTCTATAGTGAGTGGGTACAATTTTCTGGGGGGCGAATTAATAATTCTTAAGGACGGATGTATGGGGGGAGATAAAATGAATTATGAAATATTATTTGTTACCAGCCTATCGAGCAATAGGATTACGATGGAAGGGTACATTTTCTGAAATCACACCACACTTAAAAAACGTTATTCAGCAAAGTCAAGACCGAGCTGATGAATTAAAATATAAAGTGAATCCGCATATTCAATTAGGTTTATCTTACCATGTAATAAAAGATGGATTCGTACATTACGCAGTGTATGAAGTCGGGGAGGAACAAGAGATTCCTGAAGGGATGATTGAAATACGAGTTCCTGAATTGACATATGTAAAGGGAAGACATGAAAAAGAGAAAAATATAACAAAGACCTATACGGAGTTACATAAGTGGCTAAATAAGAGTGACTATACCCCTTATAAAGAAATCGGCGTAGATTATTATGATCCTTATACTCCGATTAAACATGAATATTACCCAGTTGATCGTGATCCAAATGATCCGCATTTTGATATTTATATACCAATTGTTAAATAAATTTGTGTTAAGAACAAACGACATTTAAGCCCAGGTTTCCCATGCCTAGGCTTTTTACATAAACAATTTATTATAGTATCAAATAACGAATTACTTAGCTAAACAGCTTGCCAAACGTCACAGGACCAGGTACACCATCTACCTTAATACCTGTAGCACGTTGAAATGTTTTAACAGCTTTTGCAGTTAGCTCGCCAAAATACACCGTCAATTCCTTTTTGGATCAAACCCTTTACAGAACAAGATGGCCTGTAGAATCCAGGTAAGATTTCCTCTTGCACCTTCTTTGATAACAACTGAAGCGCCTTGTGTTTTTGGACCCCAGACGCCATCCACTTTCAGTCAGCGTCAAACTGTTTATTCAATTCAATCTGATATGCCTTGATCAATGCTTTTGGTGTTTCGGGACCGAATTTACTATCAACCGCAATGCTGAAACCAAATCGAACATATTTAACATTTTCTGAATAAAAGCTACGATACCCGTCAATTTGTCGTCAGCCATTTTATTGTCGTCACTAGAGTTACTTGCATTACCTAAATTAATAACCTGCCCAGGTTGCAATTTCTTAGCTGGGATTCTATTCTACAGCCTCTACATCGTCTGATGGAATCGATTCTGTGCTTGATTACTTTCTCGGATACTTGATTCTGCACTCTCCACATTTCGAATTAAACGATTACTGGACTGGAGTTTATCAAACGGTTCTACACTATCCCACTTTGGATCAGGTTGATCTCGAATTGTATTATTTATTCGTTCTTGTAATTTGATAGATTGATCAATAGCACTTTTCATATCTGATTCAACATTCACCAGCATACTTCTAGCTTGTTGCAAGGAACTAACATTCACACATTTATCTGTAACATCCTGCATTTCTTCCATCGTACTAATCACGATATTGATGCTATTGGATATTTATTGTATTTTATCCCATTCTAATATGTTTATCCTCTGCTAAATGTTTAAATTTTGATCAAATTCCTTATATTCTTTAATGACCAATTCTTTTCTGGAAAAAGTAGAGTCGTCACCTATTCCTCTAACCCACCATTAAAATCTTGTGCATGAAGAAATTCGTATAATAGATTTGCATGCCGATTCCTCATGCTAAAACGAACATAAGCATTTTTTTGCCTGCTTTATTGTAGCCATGAATATCATCACCCATCACAAGACGTCCTTAGATAAAGAAAAAACGGGCTTGACTTAAGTATATAATAAAGCTGTCTATAATACGGATTATGTAAAGTAAGGCTGGATTATCAGATGATAACTTTGACATGTTTTATGTGCGTAGCAAAGCTCCGAAATATGCTCCGCGTCCTGTGGGGCAAGGATTCAGATAGGCTATCTAATTAATGGATACGATTGATACCACTCCATATGCTAGCTCTTACATAATTTGTAGAGTTTTCACCTTAGCGTAAGCCACCACGTAAACTCCAGCGGGACGTACAGGTGCTGAAGCTAACTTTGTGAAGTGGTTGGTATAAGGTATCATACCACTAACAACACTTCAAAATGACTTCTACGCTAGTTGACATAATCATAAGAATCCATATTTTCTTCTTGAACATGATTCCACAATTCGCCTTTATGACTTTACTACTTCCATTACATAGAAAAAACACATCCTCTTAACGATAACTATTAATCGCTAAAAAGACGTGTTTTTTATAACCCTAAAGCAGTATTTAACAGTTTTCCGGTGTTCCTTCACGCTCTTTTGCTTTAAAGGATGAACCGCATCCGCAAGAAACGATAGCATTCGGATTATCGATGGTGAATCGTTAGGTTATACCCTCGCAAAGTTTAAAGGTTGTTTAGACGTTGACGTAACGGCATTTACAGACATTTTCGCATTCTATAAACAGGGTTGTTACTGTTCAAACCGATTGTTTTTATCGGACTTTCATAACGGTTATTAACGTTGCCTATATTCTACCCAACTTCGGCGGATATGGCAAGTTTTAATTCGCTTTAAAGTCCGATTATAATATAACGCTCTCAGTTGCAATAAGACGGACAACTATCCGCCTTTACGTTTCTCGTTGCGTCTGAATGCGTTCTAGCAACGCCTATCCTCCGTTATACCTCGACAACTACCTTATACCGGCTACCCTTTTTCCATTCATGTTTTACATACTTGATCCGTCCGCCTTGTTCTTTAGCGTACCGGTCAATGTCCGTTAATTCCTCGTTACTATATGCGGAAAAAGTTAACTCTTGCTTATTTGCGTTCATAGCTGCGCCCCCTTTAATTTTTACTACCTAAATCCGATTGAATAAATATTCGGAATATTACGTCCGCCTCAATACGTGCTAATCCGTTAGGTACTAGCGTTATTTCGTGTCTACCTCGCGTAACCTTTCCGTCACTGTCTCGGTCTAGGTACGGAAGTAAGTCGACTCTGTCTCCACTATTTCCTGTAGAACTAGCAGGATTTCCGTCTACTCGTATTAATACGCGAGAAGGCGTGGAGTTTAGTTGGTAAATGCCGTGTTTAATATCGTGTACATGGTCCGGCAAACTAATAGAATGGCTATGTGGATCGAGTGAAATGCTATGTTGGTGCTCCGGGACAGTAAAACTATGTGCATGCGATGGGATACTAATCGTATGTTGATGCGAAGGAAAATTAACTGTATGAGTATGATTTAACGCTGACGTTGGCACGTTTACTCTATGAAAGTGCCTTCCTGCCGGGGCAGGGTCGCCGTCTTGATCTAACCCACTATCGAAACTCAACGTCTGATACTGACTGTTTTGTGAGCTTGTTGTACTACCTCCGCCACCGCTTGATGACGTAGTAGACGTTCCTCCACCACTATTCGTACTCTTGCTCGTACCCCCTCCGGAACTAGTCGTTTTAGTCGTCCCGCCTCCGGAGCTTGTACTTTTAACTGTTGCGCCTCCGCCTTCTGTCGCTTGCGAGTATGAACGGAATGGCTTCGTACGATAAGTTAACTCGCACGTATTGACGTAGCGTACGTCGTCGTCAATATAAATCGGAATAGTAGCTGCGTTATCGCTATCGCAATTGTCCTGGTAGTTACTCGCTAATATGTTTGTAGCGCCTTGCGAGTATGCCTCGTTAATTCGTTGCTTGCGTTCAATGTCCGCTTGAATGGTAGCTGCGTCGTCTCTGCGGTTAGATATGACGTACTCAACTTCGAACTCTTTCGCTAGGTCCGGTATTTTCGCTTCTATAATTCTGCCGTAATAAGTTCGATCAAAGTCGGAGTCTATAACTACTATTTGCGTTCTACCGTTTAACAGGCGTCTTTCGTGCGCGTATTCCGGTAAAATAGATAAGTCCACGGAGTCAATAGAGAATGATATTTTCGGGTCTTTCCACTGCTTTAGTAACGCCTGTCCGGATTCCTTTAAAGAGTCGGCATCCTTAAAGCGTCGGTCTATCCAAATATACGAACGCTTTCCCCACTCCGTAATAGATGCGCTATCTTGTAGAAAATCGTCTCCGCCGTTTACGTCCTCGATAGTAAGCTGATTAACTCCCTCGCCCTGCCCCTTCGGAATGATATAGTTTACTATTTCTGTAGGGTCGCTTACTTCCTCAAAGGAAATCATATCTTTACCCCATCTAATTTCGCTTGTAACCTCGTTCGAAGGCTTTACAAGGTTTAATGTCCACGGATACGAAGAAGTATCAAACGTGAACTCGTAGTCCTCATCGAACGCTTTCGGAATGGATAAGATAGGCGCTAGTAATCCGTTTTCATTCTCGAAACTATATTGAAAGTACCGCTCAAACTCTACCGTTCCTAGCTGCCAATGCTCGGTACTTTGAAAGTTTAGAATGCGTTGTAAGTTGGCGCTAGTTGTCTGATTAATTAGTGCCGGTAATAGTCCGTTTATAACATCGTCTAGTAACGTCGCTAGAACGTGCTCCAATTCGTAAGTAACTCGGTTAGTTTCAATTGCTTTCCTCGTATTCGTCGGCATTATGCGATATAGTCCGTAATATCTTCCGTCCGGGTCTGCTGCGGTTTGCTCGCCTCTTATCTCGACATAGTTCATATGCGAACAAAGGTAGCGTTTAGGGTCGTCCATAGGTAGCGAAAACTCAGCCGTCCATAATTGATTAACACGTTGCTCTATTGAAATATTGTAAGCGTTTTCAATTATGCCGGTAGCTTTTAAATCTTTATCGTATATAGTTAACATTTAACCTCTCCTTTAAATTTGCGCATAAAAAAGAACGCCTCCCGCGTCGCGTCACGGTACAAACGGCGTTTTGATTTCCCTTTTTTTTATTAGTTTTCTGTTGTTCGCCCTCCGCCGTGGCTTCATCGGGCATTATCATTTTTAAAATACTCGTTTTTTAACTTGTTGGCCTCGTGATTTTTTAACGTTAACGTTTGGCGGAAGTTGATCCGCTACCTTGCCGGCTAATAAGTCGGGGTTTCTAACGTCCTGTACGTTCTGCAATACGATGCTAGGCTTTATATTAACCTCGCTTTGATTGCCTTTCCTTCCGTTGTACTTCTCGCCTGCTTGTTCAATGGCGGAAAGTAGTCCGTCCATTTTTGATTGAAGCGCTACTTTCTCCGAGTCGCTCAAATGTTTTATACTTGCTTCGGCATCTTTTAACGCGGCAGCTGCTTCAAGTCCATTCGACGCCCCTTTAATTTGTAGCGCTAACCTTGTCGCTAGTTGGTCGGCAAGTGTATAGTCCGCTTGTGTGACGTTAACTGTCGCTTTAGCTGCTTTCTGTTGCGCTTGGTTAATCATTTCTTTTTGTTTCTCTTCCCACTCTCTTTGTAGCGCTCTTGATTCGTTAGTGTATTGACGTTCAAGTTTTGAGATTTCCCAACGTTTATACTCGTCCGTATGAAGTGGGTTGTCTGATTCCTTGATTTCTTTTACTTTCTGTTTATAGTCGTCGTAAGCCTTCGACGCTTTAGCCTCTAGTTGGTCATAATCTCCGAATGATATTTCAACCCCTGCGCCACTTTCTACAATCTCTTTCGCTTTCTCGTCGCTTACTTTTGTTGCTGTGTGCTGCGGTATTCCTTCGGTTTGCTCAAATGTAAATATTCTTTTCTCTGCCATGTTATAAATCGCTCCCTTTTATTAGTTTTTATTGAAACGGATTCCATACGCCCTTCTTTTCAGTTGCTCCTGGGTCGGCGTACCCTTTTCCACTTGTATTATGACTCTGTACTTCCTGCGATAACTCTAGCGCCTGGCGCTCGATCTCTTCGCTTGATTCTCCTGTTACATACTGTTCATACTTCGATATTTGGTCGAAAGAGAATCCGGCGTCTAATAGCTTCGCTTGCTTTAAAGCGTTAAGGTACTTTGCTTTATATTCGGCTTGCTCGTCGTTCTTGTCCTCTGTTTGTTCGTCGCTTGCTTCGGGTTCTTCTTCCGGCGTTTCCTCCTCTTCCGGATTGCCTTCGCCTTCTAACTCTGCAATTCTCGCTTTTAATGCTTCGACCTCTTCACGGTATTTTCTTTTTTCTCGGTCTAGTCTCTTTTTTACAACCTCGTTTACTTCTTCTTGATTTAATAAAACTTCCTCGCTCATGTAATCCCTCCGTTATTTTCTACGTAATTTTCCTTTTTCTCGAAGCCTTCTTACCGCCTCACGACCTTTCTCAGCCTTATCTTTAGGCTTTGCTTTCGTCCGTGTTCCGTTTATAATGCTTGGTTCCGCGTATTTCTTTTTCGGAGGAATGTCTAGCGTTAACTTGCTTACCGATTCTTTTATTTCATCGTCGGTATCACCTGTTATTTGTTCGGAATATTTATTCGCTTGCTCCTCCGAATAACCTTCGCTAATTAACCTTTGACGTTTCTTCTCGTAGGTTGACTTCGCTTTTCTTGCGGATAAGTCCGCTTGTAATTGCTCGTACAGTTGCTTGTAGTCCGTTTGTTCTTCGCTCATATCCTCGTTTGCCTCCTTAGTTGTGATCATTCCGAAGCCTTTTAGCTCCGTCCTTCGCTTTACGTTTATTACCTAGTTTCTTATCCGTTTGTTCTTCGCTTGCAAGTAGCTTCTCCGTCCAGTTCTTGCCTTCGGACATTGATTTACGTTTTCTGATATCTCGGTTACTTCTCAAGTGGTTATTCCGTTTCTTCTTCGCCATGCTCGGCATTACCTCGCTTTTTCTGAGGAATATCTATTCTCGTAATTCCCGGAGAACGTCCGCCTTGATAGCCTTTGTTCGGGTTATCCCCTTTGGGTTGTTCTTGTCTCGCTTTTAAAGTTTCATTGTAAGATTGTGGTTTTATATTGATTTCTCTTTTGTCGTTCATCGGTTACCATCCTTTCTATAGTGAGCCTCTTCTTTTTCCGCTTCTTTCGATTGAACTCTCTTCGGCGGTCTTTCTTTTTGAATAAGTATTCCGTTTTTATTAAATTGTTTTTTCCTTTGCATTATTTCGTGTCCTCCATTTTTTCGATAATAGTCGTCTTACGTTGTAACGCATCCTCAGCTAATGCCAACGCCTCTTTATTCGCCTTATCTATCGAAGTAGCGTAAAGCCTTAGCGCTTGCCTGTCGTTCTTCCAATGCTTAATATGCGAAGTGCTAACTCCGTGGCCGTTAATGAATGCGAAGTCCTCAGCGTTTAGTAAGTCGTTTATATAGTCGAGTAGATAAAGCGTTCTTTCTCGATTTGTTAGCTTGGTAGGTTCGTAGATCGAATAGAACGCGATTGTTTCGTTTTCCTTACGTTCAACTATTCCAAAGGCGGTCGCGTCGTCCTCTGTTAAAGTAACGTATCGGAAACGCCTTGTATTATTTCGTTGAATTAAGCCGTGCCCGTATTTTCGCAAGTAGTCGGAGTACGGTAATTCGACTTCTTTAACTTCGTCAACTACCATTAAATTTTCGATATAAAAGTCTAACGCCTTTACGGCTTGGATAGCGTCCGTTTCCGTTCCTTCTCGGATAACCTCGCCTGCTTTTGTTGTGAGTCGGTAGCCTTCGGAAGTGACGGTTATAACTCCGCCGTGCTTAAATATAGGCTCGTACGTTTCAGCGTCTACCAGGACGGTCTTTCCGGCTCCGTACGTGGAGTGTTCGTGCATTTTTATAATACATTTCATTTAACGCCCTCCAATCAGATATAGTAGGTACAGATATAGCGTTTTGGCGTAAAAATATCGAAGGTATGAAGCTTGTTTTTACTTAGTTACGTATTATCAGCTATAAATACCCTCGACTACCTTTAACGCTCTAAAAACCGCCTTACAACGCCTATATTTTAGGCTTGAACAAGCGTACTTGATTTCGATCTACATAACCGTCAAATGATATGATTCTTCCGGCTTCATCCGTTGTTTTAGCGATCATTTCCGCTTTTCCTAGCAACTGTCGGATGTCTGGCGGATAAGTCGAGTACACTCGCCACCTTTTTTCTAATACATCGTAAGTGTAGATCGTTTCTTGTTCAGCCTTATCGTAGTAACTCATTTCCTCACCTCTTTAGTTGTAAGCGCTTACATTATTGTTCATGCGCTTTTATTATTCCGTCGGTTATTCGCCTGTACCTCGTACGTCGCAAACCTTACATTACTAGGCTCGTAGTTTCCGTTAGAGTCTATGCGGTCAAGTGTCGTTTCTTTCTCTCCGTGTTGTAAGGCGTGTTCGTTATACATATGAACTACATCCCGATAGAACATGATAAAGTCCTTCCATGGTTCATATACGGTTACCCCTCGCCCGCCGTAGTTGGCGAAGTTGTGATAATTTTCGGAATAGCATCGGCCCATCATGTGTGTCCATGTTTTATATAAGCGAAGGTGACTCATGCCGTGCGTTTTGTTATGCTTTCTTTTAGAACATCCACACGTTTTCGTGTTTCCGCTTGTTAATGCGCTGCCTCTAACTTCCTTAACAGTTTCACACTCGCAAATACAACGCCAATAACTGCGCCCTTTACGATTCTCTGCTCGTTCTATTACCGTGAGTTTTCCGAACTGTCCACCTTTTAAATTGTTTACTTTTCTCATTCAATTCCACTCCATTCGGTAAGTATTCCGTTCATACCCTCCGGCGATTGCCTTCATCGAGTGCTCTAAAATGTGTTGGTTTTCGGTACTAATAACTTATTTATATATAGGAGTATCTAATATAACGAGTAATAAAGCATAGTTATACTGGTACATACTCCCTCCAACGGCTCTCAAATTCATATCGTTTTACATGTTTACGGATCTCTGTAACCGTGCAAAGTTTTAATGCAACTTCGATCATATCCTCTTCTTTTGTAACCTTGACGGATTCTTCGTCCTCTTTCGGTTTATCGAAGGCTAGTCGGTACTTATTAGGCTTGTATCGTACTTGTCCGATTTCTAAACTACGCGCCCTGTCGACCTCAGCTTTACGGTGATATTCGATAAATCCACTTTCAATTAGCTTTTTTATAGCTGCCTGCACGGTTTGCCTAGAATTTGTACCGATCATCTTCATAGCGGTATTAACCGTTAGATAAAATATATTTCCGTAACGTTTACTTGTCATAAGCATGGCGTAAGCTAACTGCTTTTGTCGGAACGTTCCACTATTTAAAACGGCTAATATCTCGGATTTGTGTATCTTCACAGGTCTGTCGGACCCTGCTACCGTTTTATCCTGATCGAATACGTAGTCAACTAATCTAACCGCCTCTTTATGCCAATATTCCGGCGTACTTCCTTCGCTAAAATAATCTTTCGGCGTATTGTGAAGTATTTCGAGAATAACCTCGACCGTCTCTTCGCGTTCCCAGCCTTGCGTATTTCCGAAACAAGCTAACGTATAGGTTACCTTGTGACGGCTCCCACTTTCCGTAAGGCGTCCGGTTTCGATTATCTTAGCTGCCTTATGCAATGCACCCGATAAGTCTATAGCGTTAACGGTTACGTCCGTAGTTGCGACAACCTCTTCAAACTCCGTTATTTGTTCGTTAGTTAGGTTTATCTTAGAATCGGTTACAATCTCGGACGACATAGGCTCAATCGCAAGGAAATAGTCGTAAGAGTCGCCTTCGTCGAACGGCTCTAACGTTTCATTGTCGACAAACAAGCAACGCCTACCGGTCTTCTGGTGCGTTCCTAACGGTAGCTTAACCCCTTGCGTCCATGAAGGTCGGAACTCGATTTCCCCTTCCGGTAGTTTTCCAACGCTAATAACAACCGATTGATAGAACGCTTTCAATTCTTCGACTTTAACTTGATCTTTAAAGAATAGGTCGACGTGATAACCTTTATTTCCGGAATAGCTTACGTGAATGTTATCTCGTTCGATCTCGTATTCCGTTTCAAGTACGTAAGCAAGTCTTAACGTTATCCATCGTGACATAGATTCGTTACTACAATCGACGTCGAACGTTATAAACTTACTGAAATAACCTCCGGCGAAAACTCCATATGTTAGATCACCTTTTAAATGCGTGTTAAGCATACTATCGTTCAACTTAACTACTTTGTTGTCCGGTGCATGTGTTAACGTGATGTACTTACTTTCCGGAAATTGAACAAGATACTTACTTCTCGTTTGGATGTACAACTCGTTGAATTTCGCAACAAGCTGCTTGATAGGCTGTTCCATTGATTAACGACGTCCCTTCTGTCGATATTTAGATAACTCGCTTTCAAGTTCTCCGCTATTCTCGAAAACGAAAACGAGTTTCCCCTCTCTTTTATGCGATGGTTCGATATAGACTAGCTTATAATTCTTCGCTACTAAATCATTCGCCACCCTTAAACTTAGAATACATTTGTACTTTTCCATTTCTTCCACCCCTTTAGTAGTTTGATAGATTTTAGATGTGTTGGTTTTCGGTACTAATAACTTATTTATATAGGTGATAACGTATAGAACGTAAGATAGTACGCTTATCTAGCTCCCATACGCTCACAGAACGCTAAGTAACCGGCATCTTGTAGATCATAAACTCGAAGCACCCTCGATCTTGTTACGTCGGATACGTCTACAAAACCCGCCTCAACTTTCGCGACTGTCGATAATGCTAAGTCAACCTTTTCTGCGAACTCTTTCTGAGTTAAGCCTTCATAGAGTCGCAACAACTTCATTTGTTTTGGTGTCATCCTTATTCCTCCTCGTTTAATTAGTGTTAAAATTATTCTTTAATCGAAAATAAAAAAGCGAGGCTCTGCGCCTGCTTCAATTAATAAAAAGTATTCCTCATATACATAGTTACAAAATCGCCTCTTAGACAACCCTCTAAGCGAAAGTTTTTAAAATAAAATTCCCTCTCACCTATATAGTTACAAAATCACGTCTTATTACAGTATCGAAACAAAACTTTTTTAACTTCCTCACTATACTAGTGTATTTTTTCGCCTGTTTGTTGCATACCTAACACAAACTTTTTAAAATAAATAGTTCCCTCACCTATATAGTTACAAAATAAAGGCTTATACAAGTAGTAAGAGTAAATTTCTTAAAATAAAATTACCTCTCACCTATATAGTTACAAAATCGCCTCTTATTACAGTATTGAAACCAAACTTTTTAAAATAAATAGTTCCTTCTCATATACATAGTTACAAAATCACGTCTTTGTTGCATAGTCGACCGAAACTTTTTTAACTTCCTCACTATACTAGTGTATTTTTTCGCCTCTTATACACCCAGTAAATCGAAACTTTTTCCGAAAATTTAAAAACCCCTCTATATTCTTATACAATTTTCGCACCCTTAGTTCGGCATTTTCAGCGAAAAAAAAGAGAAGCGCCTAACTCTCAGCGCCTCTTCATAACAAACCGGACATATTCGAGTTGTTTTTCGTCATTTTTAACTTTGTCTATTAACGTATCCTTCACCCACTTTGGCAGCCGGTCAAACTCGCTAATTAATTCACCTAAGTAGCTTTTAACGATACCTTCCGTATTGTCTACTGGTGTTACTTTTCCGTTACTTCCGATCCAATAAAATTCGCTAAGTTGCTTTGCCACAATAAAATCGCTCCAATTCTGTTAGTTTTATTTTCGTAAGTTGCTCGTACTTTATTCCGTTCAATTTTCGGGTATACTATTTATTTCGGTTCTACGAAACCCGCTCGCATCTAAGAATAACTTGACTTAAAAGTAGTTGGCGCTACTTTGTTCGGATATTTGGCGCTATCCTTGTTCGGCAGTTGGCGCTGCCTTTCGATTAAAAAACTCTAGCGTTACTTGCTTGCTTGTATACGTGCATTAGATGCGGATTATTCTCCGCGTATTCTTGCGTAGATTCTAACTCGTTCATAAAGTCGGCTAGCTTGCGATTTTTAATTCTAACGGAGGTTATTTCCGTTTCAATCGCTTTAAGGCGGTGTAAGTAATTGTTTAGTTGGCGTAGTTGCATTCGGTGGCCTCCTTCCGTTGTTGTGTGTGCTTGGCGGCTACAAATATAACTATATCGTATAAGCGATATATCGTCAAGTAGATATTGCGATATTTTTAAAAAAGAATTATAATACGGATAGTTAGCGAAATATAAACGTGAGGGAACGGAAGGGGAACGAAAGTAATGTCGGATAAGTATGTATTGGAAATAAAGATAGGTAGCGAGTTAAAAAAGCGAGGCTTGACGCAAAAAGACCTGGCCGAACTAACCGGAATACGTCCTAACGCCATTTCTAACCTTGTACGAGGCTTTGTAGAAAGAATAACGATAGATCACCTTGAACGGATAGCGAAGGCCTTAGAAGTCGACGACATTAACGAATTATTAACATTACATATAGAAGAGTCGAAGGAAGAAAGCGCCAAATAAAGGCGCTCTTTTTTTTCGCCTAAAACTCCCGAAAAATTACAGAAATTTTTTTTCGAGTAGGGACGTTAAGCCAGGCGGAGGCATTTTCGGAGGCTTTCGCTTGAGAAGGCGCTTGCTTGGTTGCGAAGGTATTCCGATAATGGTCCGATAACTTTTCCGACCCCGATGCTACAAAATTTTAACTCAATTTTCCAGATAGCCGGCCGAAGGAAACCGCTTACATTAGGGGCGGGACTTCTCCGCTATTTCCGTCGCATTCCCGAACGATAGAGCGATCCTCCGACTGAAACGAATGTAACCTTTTGAATAAAAGCATACATACGATTTACTATAATAACGCCGTTATTCCGTTGACCACTATTCGAATGTATGGTATTATATCTATAACGAATAAAACGATACATATTAAACGTTAATGTTACGTTACGGAAGGACGGATATATTATGGCAAATACTACGGATAAAAAAGGTATGATCGTAGACGTACAACCTCTTAGAACTTCGGAGGCTATAAACGACTTTAGAGAGTCGCTTAGCTTAGCCGGTAAGAATAGCGCTCAAAGTCAGCGTAACCTTCTGCTTTTCAATATCGGCATTAATACCGGCTTACGGATCGGCGATATAGTGAAACTACGGATAGAAGACGTCAAAGGACGTTCATACCTGGTAATCCGTGAAGGTAAGACGGAAAAGACTCGTAAGGTATACCTTAATTCGATCATGGCCGACATATCCGACTACTTGGACGGTAAACCATCGGAAGGCTGGCTTTTCCCTAGCCGTAAAGGTGACGGACATATATCGACCACACAGGCCTATAGAATACTTGCGAAGGCTGCGGAATTAATCGGACGTAAGGACATAGGAACTCACACACTCCGGAAAACTTTCGGTTATCATTACTACCGGGAAAAGAAGGACATAGCGACGTTAATGGCGATCTTTAACCATTCGAGTCAATCCGTAACGAAAAGATATATCGGAATAACGGACGAGGAAATCGAAATAAGTCTACGTGACTTTAGCTTATAACCGAACAATGCTGCGGAGGAACTCGCTTTCCTTCGCTTTTTTACGTAGTACGGACGTTGCCCCTCGATGTTTGGCGAGTCTGTCTGCGGTGAAGGCTTCGCCCGGTAAATATTCGGTTATATTAACGGTCATCCACTCGATGAGTAACGATGCGTATACACTCCGAACACATTTCGCCTTACTATATCGTAATATTTCCGACTTTCTTCATATGTCGTTATTTATCGTTAATCCGTCAAGTATTTATACTTTACAGTACTGTTACACATTCGGAATTACTTCGGCTTTATCTCCTGGAATACTTTCGGCTACATACGATACATTCGTCGGTGTAGAAGTCAAAACGATGCTTATTAAATAACCGGCAATCTAACCAGTGTCTTAAACGTCGGAAACTCATTCCGTTCACCTCCCTATAATTGCATTGCCTCGGACATCAACTCGTCTAACTTATTACTAAGAACTCCCGAGAAATATCCGGCTATATTCCGTATGTTCTTTCGCTTAGTCGCTTTGAACGTCTCTCTTATCGCCTGTACTGCTGCGGATATTAGTGCCGGTTGTCCTTCGGTGCTATAATATTCCGTTAACCTTAACGGCTTTGTTTGACCGAGATACACTCCGAACAAACGGCTTACTAACGGTTGATTGTCTTCGCCTATGAACGTAGTTACTGCCTCTTTAAATGCGACGTATGGCGATATATGACGGCTTGTTAAATACGTATTAATAGAATTATTAATAAATTGCTTATAGTGAATTGGTTGCGGAGTATTTTCGCTTTCTATCTCGTTGGGTGGCGTAACTTCTTCGGCTTTCGTTGTGGTGTCATTCTGTGGTGTCAACTGCGGTAAAATACGAATAATATTAACGGACTTCTTTCGGCTTTTGCCTCGCCAGGTTTTAACCGTCGGTAATTTCTCGATCATTCCGTAGCCTGCTAATACGTTCATACAACGGATAACTGTTCGCTTTGATTTATTTATTGCGGTTGCTATCGTTTCATATTTGGCGAAACTTACTCCGGTTATCCGAAGACTCGAACGGCCTAAGAATAACAACGTATCTACAACGGACGTTGGTTCGTCGTTGGTGCGTAGTTGCTCTATGTATGAATAGATAACATCGTCCATTTCTGCGGTTGTTTCAAAGGTTGCTAAAGGTTGTAATTCCGATAGATTGATAGTTAGGTAGCTTAGCATTGCGTAATTCCTCCGATTTATGACCGGAAGAAACTAACCCTATTACAAACGTATGTTCTGTTAAATCTACATAGATTCAGAATTTTAGTACTTGCGAATTTTTAGAAATACGTTTATAATTTACTTACGTCAATAAGTGGTATCGGGGTTAATTCTCCGGTACTTCTTTTTTTTGTTTTTATCCTCGTTTGTTTAGCTTCATAACTGGCGAATATTGGTCATGGCTCGATCTCATTTCCGTAACGTCCATTTGTATATATCGCCTCATGGTGCGTATGTCTGCCCAGCCTCCGATCTTTTGTAACGTGAACGGATCGCAACCGTTAAGAATCATATTCTTCGCCCAGGTGTGGCGGTAAATATGTGCAGTTACTTTCTTGCCTTCTACTCCAGCTTTTTCTGCGTGATACTTCAAACGTTTGTTAAAGTGATTAGCCTGTATCGGTTCTCCGTAAGAAGATAGGAAAATTCGATCCGTTTTGAAATGCTCTCTATTCTCCGTTATTAACTGTAAGAGTAACTTAGAGACATGCGTCGACATCGGCACAAGTCTAGCTTTTAGATTCTTACTTCTTCCGGCCTGTATCGTAATAAACCTAGAGGCAATATCGACATCTCCGGCTCGTAAAGAAAGTAATTCTTGTATACGTAATCCGGTATCTAATAGCGTATTAATCGCTACAAAGTCTCGGAAACCTACAAACTCCCTTAAATTTGGTTGTGCTAATATTCCTTTAACTTCCTCGTCGGTTAAGGCGGTTTTTAAATCGCTCTCGTTTTCAACTCTAAGGAGTTTAACGTTCTCAACCGGATTAACTTCGATCATTCCCTCACGATATAGAAAGTTAAATAGCGCCTTTAAAGCCCTCAAGTTAATATTTATCGTTGTTTTTGCTAGTCCTATCGGTTGCTTTTCGTAGTCAATCAGCTTATGACCGCTATACTTCTGCTTGTCGTATTGTAGATAGTTAATGTAATTACGAAAGACTTCCGGCGATAATTCGTTAACATACTGAAATTCATAGTTCTCGTTTAACCATTCTTCAAAATAGCCGTACATTTTAACGTAATCTTTTAGCGTACGTTCTCGAATTCCTTCTGCCCGTTTTCCTGCTAGTACAATGTCTAGCGCCTGGCTTCCGGTTAACTTCGGATATTCCTTAACACTTTGCGATAACTTAGTGACTCGCTTCCTCCGTTTTAATGCCATAAAAAAAGAGACCTCCTTAACGTTTTAAATTCCGTTAAGAAAGTCTCGATAGTAACCGCCCTAAATCGTGCCTATTGCGGTTGTTTTTATTCAGTTGAACAGTTATATTGCGTCTATTTTCCGTTGCAATCCTCAACCCCTGCGAAAAGTTTCCGTAAAGTTTACGAATTGTTTCCGTTGACGTAAACGCCTCAAAGCCTTAACAGTTTTCCGGTGTTCCTTCACGCTCTTTTGCTTTAAAGGATGAACCGCATCCGCAAGAAACGATAGCATTCGGATTATCGATGGTGAATCCGCCACCCATCATATTTTGTTTGAAATCAATGGTCGTTCCTTGGATTACATCAATGTCGAACTTCTGAATGGTTAGTGGAATACCATTTGATTCTTCGGTATGATCTAACTCTTCGTTTACATCGTAATCGAATCCAAGTGAGTAGGATAAACCACTGCACCCTCCACCTTTCACACCGAAACGAAGGCGAACTGTTTCTGCATCCTCTTCCTTCATCATTTCTTGAATCTGCATTTTTGCATTTTCTGTTATATTAATTACCATAGAAAAACTCCTTTTTCTAAGCACTTTTATTAGCTATTGTATGTTCAAGTATACAAACTAGCACGAATGATTTCAATATTTTTGTTTATTTACTGCCAGAAGAAAATGCCAGTAATGCTAGTCTCCGCTTTCCCTCTCATCCATACTCTGTTATCTTCTCTCCAGGTAATATATAAATCACCACCAGCTAAATGGACAGTGATTTCTTTAGCTTTTTCCATTGTTTGATTTAGAATAGCCGCCACAACGGATGCACATGCTCCTGTTCCGCATGCCTGTGTCACACCAGACCCACGCTCCCACACGCGGAAATGTAATTCCCGATCATTCACTTTTTCAATAAATTCTACATTCACACTTTCTGGAAAGCGTGCATCTTTTTCAATGATCGGTCCGAGTGTTGTTAATGGTGCCTGATTTATATCATCGACGAAAAAGACAGCATGTGGGTTCCCCATCGAAACGGTAGTAACTGCTAATTCCTGATCACTCACCACAAAAGGCTCGGCAACTACCTGCTTTACCTCATCACCTTTCATAGGTATTGCTGAACGATTTAAAATCGGTTCTCCCATGTCTACAGTTACTTCTTCGACATAATCTTTGTCTCCGTGCACTTCGGCCGTAACATTTCCTGCTTTCGTTTCAATGGTGAAGGTTTTCTTTGATACCAGCTGATGTTCATATGCGAACTTGGCCACACAACGTAAGCCATTACCACAGTTTTTCCCTTCTGATCCATCTCTATTAAAAATGCGCATACCTACTTCTGCCTTGTCGGTGGGATGGATTAAAATAAGACCATCCGATCCGATTCCTGTATCTTTATCAGCTACAGCAATAGCCAGATCATGTAATTTTTCATCCTCAACGGGATAGTCAAAAGTATTGATAAAAATATAACTGTTACCAAGTCCATGCATTTTTGTAAAAGGTATTTCCATTATCCGCTTGCTCCCTCTCTATAACTGATCGATTAATTCATTATCGATATAGTCCTCTATATTTTCAAGTAACGCTTCCGGTGTATCAGCTTGTATGGGTTTACCATTGACAATTGCTACGTGATAATTACGGCATATCCCACAGTAACTTGTACAGCCATACTCTACAACATCCATATCAGGATCTGTTATTAACTGCTGACGAACCTTCTCTGTTCCCTTGGCTAAATTTTTGATACAGAAAGCTACTTTGATTCTAATCATTATTATACCACACCTCTATTTTATCCAACGTCCATGCCGCCTCCATATACTATTTTTAACACACTTTTATTTACAAATAAAACGATAATCGCTAAAATAGTAGTGGAAACTTTAATAATAAAAAGAGTGCAACCATAGATTTTTTATATAGTTGGATATATAATAGTAATGTAGTGACGAAAGGAGAGTCTCCATTCATGGAACAACAATCAGAGCAAGTACAAGAAGTGTTAAATAAATTACGTCCATTCTTGTTACGAGATGGTGGCGATGTCGAACTAGTAGACGTAGAGGATGGTATCGTTCGCTTACGTTTAATGGGTGCATGTGGCAACTGTCCAAGTTCCACCATTACATTAAAAGCAGGAATCGAACGCGCCTTAATGGCAGAAGTCCCAGGCGTAACCGAAATCGAACAGGTATTTTAATTATACATGCAAAGGAGTTATCTTCGAGATAACTCCTTTTTTTATCATAAAAAATAGCATAATTGTCTTACCACAGACTGTGTCCACTAACTAGCAATTTTGACATTATATATAAAGCCGCTGCCGATAATATGGATTATGTCAACTAGCGTTGAAGTCATTTTGAAATGCTTAGTGTGCTGGCATACCGCTAGGGCAACCACTTCGCGTCCTGCGGGGATATTTCCGGAGCTTTGCTAAACCCATAAAACATGTCAAAATAGCTAAATAGTTATACAGTTCCACTTTACGTAATCCATTTTATAAGAACCTACTCTTCACCCTTAGCATGATTACTTTTGTGATTCGCTTTTATGACTGAATTTTATATCGATAACGAAAAAAACCTGCTGACCATAAATAGATCAGCAGCTTTCGTTACTATTGAGCTTGTTCTTGTATTCTGTCCACTTTTGCTCCACTATTTTCGACTTGAAGTGGCAGCCACTTGAACTCAGGATAATCATTTCGCCATTTCTTTAATGTAAGAAAAACTTTTTTGTCATCAACTACCGCGATCATTGTCGGACCCGCTCCACTTAAGAAGACACCATATGCTTCTTCGAGCAAATAATCATACAGTTCATCATAATGTGATATTAATGATTTACGATACGGCTGATGAAAATGGTCCTTCTCCATCATTTTTCCTAGTGTTCGCCAGTCTCCTCTGCAAATAGCAGCAACACTGACATTGGCTACACTGCTTGCCTGGACGCTTTCTTTAAACGAGAAAGTATCCGGCAGTACTGCCCGCGCATCCTTTGTTTTTAGTTCAAAGCTTGGAATCAGTGCTACAAACGTAACACCATTCACTGGAATCTTGGTATATGAAACTTCGCCGTCATAATGCCCAATCACACATCCTCCTAGCAGACATGGTGCCACATTATCCGGATGACCTTCAATATCGGTTGCGATCTGAAGTTTCTCACTAGTGGTCAGTTGTAATTGTAGCAACACATTCGCAAGTTCAATACCAGCGATAATTGCTGTTGCACTACTTCCAAGGCCTCTTGCTAACGGAATATGGCTGGTCATTTCTACACGACAAGCAGGAATATCTTGAGCCTTGTCGTATTTCTCTGCTACCTGTTCCACAATTTCATAGACTAAATTACCTTTTCCAGACGGTATTCCTTTAAGACACTCGGATTTCGGAATGAACTCCCATTGCTCTGCTTTGGAGATATCGAGCTCTAAATAGAGATTTAATGCTAGACCAATCGAGTCGAAACCTGCCCCTAAATTTGAGGTACTCGATGGTACTTTAATCGACCAGTTCATGCCTTGACACTACCCAGGATTTCGTTCATGATTACTTCTTCATCATTGGGTAACACGGTTGGCTTCACTTCACTGTAGTCGATTGCTGTATTAGGATCTTTTAATCCATTTCCAGTTAAAACTGTGACAACTGTAGAGCCTTTTTCCACTTTACCCTCTTTCAGTTTTTTAAAAAGACCTGCTACAGAGGCACATGATGCTGGTTCCGCAAAAACTCCCTCATTTTGGGCGATCCATTGATAGGCTTCGATCATCTCTTCATCGGTAATCTCATCGATTTCACCTTGTGATTCGTCACGCGCATTGACGGCACCTTGCCAGCTGGCTGGATTACCAATTCGAATCGCTGTACCGACTGTCTCCGGATTTTCAAAAACACGATCATGAACAATTGCTGCTGCACCACTTGCTTCAAAGCCCATCATTGTTGGCAATCCTGAAGCTTTCATCTCATGGTATTCTTTGAAACCTTTCCAGTATGCGGTAATATTTCCTGCATTACCGACCGGAATAAATAAATATTCAGGAGCTTTGCCTAGCGCATCACACACTTCGAATGCTGCTGTTTTTTGACCTTCAATTCGATATGGGTTGACGGAGTTTACTAATGCTACTTCGCCTGTTTCAGCCAATTTTCGCACATAACGTAATGCATCATCAAAATTCCCCTGAATCGAGTAAATTTCTGCGCCGTACATAACAGCTTGCGCTAATTTACCTTGAGCGATCTTTCCTTCCGGGATTACTACGATACATTTCAACCCTGCTCTAGCTGCAAATGCTGCAGCTGAAGCAGAAGTATTCCCGGTTGATGCACAAATAACAGCTTTCGCTCCATCTTCCATCGCTTTTGCCATTGCCATGACCATACCGCGATCTTTAAAAGAACCAGTAGGATTTAAGCCTTCGAATTTAGCATAAGCATTAACACCATACTTTTCAGATAATCTTTCCAGTTTAATTAACGGTGTATTTCCTTCGTGTAAACTGATGATTGGTGTATTTTCGTTAATTGGTAGATATGCTTTATATTCTTGTAACAATCCTTGCCAAGCCATAAAAATTAATCCTCCCCATCGACGCGATAACAACTGATAATTTCATTAACAACGTCTAATCCTTTTAGATTTTCTCTGCTATTTAATAATTGCTGTTTGCTGATTTTGTGTGTGACCATGACGATTTCCGCCATTTTCTTTTGTTCAGATGGTAATTGCAAAATCTTTTGGAAACTAACACTTTCATCTAAAAATACATTTGTAATTTTCTGAAAAGTACCAGCTTCGTCGTCCACTTCCATGCGAATGAAATATTGCATGTACTTCTCATCATCTTCTTTTAGTTGCTTTTGAAACTGAGGTAATATATATTCATTTCCCGTGATGCCTAAGCGAATGTTCTTGACGACATCCATTAAGTCCGAAACAACCGCTGTTGCAGTTGGCATGCTTCCTGCACCAGGACCGTAGAACATTGTCTCCCCTACTGCTTCACCATAGACATATACGGCGTTAAATTCATTTTTAACCATTGCTAATGGATGGTCTTTCGGCAAAAGGGTTGGTTCAACGCTGACTTCCACTTTTCCATTGTCATTAATTGAAGCAATCCCTATTAATTTAATAGTATACCCTAAACTTGTTGCAAATGTAATATCTTCTTGTGAAATAGTTCGAATACCTGATACTTCTACATCCTCTAGGCTGATTTCCATTTTGAAAGCAAGGTTTGCTAATAGTGCCATTTTTCGTGCTGCATCTAATCCATCAACATCTGATGTTGGATCTGATTCAGCAAACCCAAGATCCTGTGCCTCTTTTAATACTGGCTCAAATGCTACTTCATCATCCGTCATTTTCGTAAGGATATAGTTGGTCGTACCATTAACAATACCCATAATTTTCTGAATACGGTCAGATGCAAGTCCTTCTGTTAACGAACGAATAATCGGAATACCACCGGCCACACTTGCATCATACAAAATATCACAATTATTTTCTTTCGCTAAACGGAGTAATTTCTGTCCGTGTACAGCCATTAGATCTTTATTGGCAGTCACGATATGCTTCTTATTGCGGATTGCTTTTTCCAACAGCAGATTGGTGTCTTCAATACCACCCATCACTTCAATAATAATATCTATTTCCGCATTATTCACTAATTCATCTGGATTATCTGTTAACCATTCAGCCTGGATCGCAACATCACGTTTCTTGTCGATGTCATGGACCAGGATTTTTTCTATATGGATTTCACAACCCACTTTATATTTGATTTCTTCGGCATGGTTTTGCAACAGCTTTACTACCCCTGTACCAACTGTTCCAAGACCACATAACCCTACGTAGACTTGATTCATTAAGACGCCCTCCCTTTGTTCACTTTACGAATACAATTGTTTATATATAGTGGACATTATACAACTGTCTCACTATATTATCAAGACACAATTGCCTAAAAAACAAAAAAAAAAGCATCCCATCTATCAAAAATGGAAATGCATCGCCTTTCCTAATATACATTTTGTAACCAATCTAATTGTATACTATTTATTTCTCTTTGATCAATGCCTAATTGTGAAAAAAATGTCCGTAAATTCTCTTCATAGTGCGTTTGGTTATCAATCACTTGTTCCATATCCGGGTATTCCGAAGAAAATGACCGGATCTGATCCATGAAATCAAGAAGGTGCACTGGAAATAATAAACGGGCATATAATAATTTCCAACCAAATACCGACAGTTGCTGATTAGTCAGGTATTCTCTTAAAAAATCCCTGCACTGTGGAGAAGCAAGGCCTTCTTCCGTCAGCATATAGCCTCGTAGTTTTTCTGCTAGATCTCTGACCGGGTGATCATATACGAAATGATCACACCAAATAAATGATGAATCCATCTGATTATCGTATCTGCCGAACGTAATAGCGGGTTGATCACTTTCATTAAATTGTGTTTCTTGTTCTACTACGTGCAAGTATTGAATCGCATTTTCTGCGATCCCCATCATATAAGGAAATATGTTAACAAATTCTCTTAAAAATGCATTAGCAGGACGTTGCTGATACAATTGTTGAAAGAGTGCTTCGTACTGATCAATTTTGGTCGTCCATAAATCCTTCCATTTTCCATAGCTGTTCATCGAAGACGGCTGATAAGGATAAGTAAATCCGGACTGGTGAAACATTGCTAATCTGCTAGCCTCGTCTCGCTTATCCTTGTGATTGATTGCATAGCTTAACAAGTATTTCTTTTTGCCTATCGTTGTTAAAAACTGATTATGAACATTTGGCATAGGACAAGAAACATTGTTCCAGCCTTGTTGGTGGAAATGGGTCGCTATCGTATATAATTCTAATGCATTTCGCTCGCTCATATCTGTAGGAATGACAAAATAATAATAGGATTGATCAGCAAATGTAACATACGGCTGATCTGCTATTTGTTTAGTTGGCACCTGAATTGGGTAATGTAAGAATATGGGATGCATGAATTTTCCCCCTATATAGATTATATATTAGAATATATGTCATAAGGAAAAATAAAATGATGAATACAGGAAGTGATGAAATGAAAAAAAACTTAACTGAATTAGAACAAAAAGCACGCCAATGGTTGAAGGATCGCGGTGTACAGCTGGAGGATATAGCTGATCTAGTTTATTTTCTGCAAAATGACTACCAAGACGGATTAACCTTGGAATTATGTTATGAAAATGTGGATAGCGTTATCGGAAAACGTGAAGTGCAAAATGCTATCATTACAGGGATTCAATTAGATATGCTAGCCGAACAAAATAAGTTAGAATCTCCATTGCAAGAGATTCTTGAAACAGATGAAAGTCTTTATGGCATTGATGAAGTCATAGCGTTATCGATAGTTAATGTTTACGGTTCAATTGGTTTCACCAACTATGGCTACATCGATAAAATGAAGCCAGGTATTTTAGAGAAATTAAATGATAAATCAAATGGCTGTCATACCTTTTTAGATGATATCGTCGGTGCAATAGCAGCAGCCGCTTCTTCCAGACTTGCACACCGTGCCGTTAATGACGAAACCATTGATGATGAATAAAATACGTTAAAAATTAGTAAAATGCCAAAAACCGCCCCTCATTCTGTAAATGAAGGGGCGGTTTTTGGCTGCTTTTCTTTTAACAATGGAGAAGTAAAAATAAATATACTAACAAACACAGCAATAGCTAATACAAAGAGTTTCACGAACAATAAAGGAATGATCATTAAGGTAAACAGTACACTCGTCCAAACAATGACCACAGCGAAGCCTTTAATACGCAGTGGAACACCTTTGCCATTTTGATAATCCTGCAAATAGTGTCCAAAATATTTATTCGTCACCAGCCACTTATGTAAGGCAGGTGATGATTTACCAAAACAAAAACCAGCAAGAATTATTAATGGCGTTGTTGGCAAAATAGGTACAATGATGCCGATCAAACCTGTTGTTAAACTTAAAGTACCAGCAATTATCCAAAGAAACCGTATAACTCTTTCCATTCCCTTCACCCCTCTTTGTTCGTAATATAACGATAAAAGTCATCTGCAGAATTAATATTTACAAAACAAGAAGATTCTTTATCTCCGAAAGACACATATTTTACCTTTAGTCTTGTAAGCAACTGATGCATAGAACGCTTATTGTCTGCTAACTGCTTTTGAATCACTGCTAGTACATTTATATTGTAAATACCCACTAACGGCTGAACACGGCCATCAATACAGGGAATGATCGCGTCATAAGTGGGGTCCATCTGTTCAATTAAAACGTGAAGGATCGTTTTTTTCATGAAAGGTGTATCAACTGGAACAACGAGATACCACTGTGCATCCGTGACAACCATAGCTGAATAGATGCCGGCAAGCGGCCCTTCTCCTCTACATCGATCGTCATCGGTCAAAACAGATACACGTTGATCTGCTATCACATTCGTTTGATCAAGTCGACAAACAAGAGAGACCTGTTCAACTAATGGAGTCAGGAGATCGATGGCATGCTGATAAAATGGCTTGCTTTGATAAATCGCAAAAGCCTTGTCTCCATTGAACCTGGAAGAGCTCCCCCCTGCCAACACTATACCATGAAACCGGTGCATCCTTCTCACCTTCCACTCTCAATATGCCACTCAAACAATTTCAAGTTGGTTTCCACCATTTTCATCGCTTCCTCTATCTGTCCACGACTAACCAGCTGCACATTTTCTAGCTGATGCATAACGTCCTCCCGGTCATCTCTTATCAGCACTATTTTCGGCAATGGCCATTGTTTGAAGCCTTCTACAAACACATAATCTGTACCTAGTAATTGATATAGGTTTAACAACTTGTCTAATGGCAGTTTGTCCTTCTCTGCTGTCATCAACAATTGATTCTCGCCAATGACAGTAGTAATCGAAGCACCTGCTCGATAATGCTTATAGCTATCTTTCTTTGTCAGTATATCCGGATCTCCACCATGACCATGATGCTTTATCGTAGCCGTTTGCAATCCTTTAGCGGTTAACGTTTTAATCCATTGATTAATGAAAGTGGTTTTTCCACTATTTTTATAGCCGACTATTTGGATGACATACATCTTAGCCACCACTAACTGGAGGGATAATCGCTACTGTATCACCGTTTCTCACCATGTCTTGCTCTAATGCATATGCTTCATTTATTGCAATCATCGATTCCGAAAGTTGGCTAAGTTTAAATTGTGATTGAAGCATATTTTTCAATTCAGCTACGGTGCCTTCCTGAAAATCGATTTCGATCACATCTGTTTTGGCTTCTTCCTGTAACTGAGCAAATAGCAATACTTTAATCATCCTGATCCCCTCCATTTATCTCTGGCTTACCTGTAGGGTATGGTACATTCTCTAATTGATCGCCAATCCATGCCGCTCCATCTTCCCATTGCTCTTTTTTCCATATCGGCACTATTTGTTTAATTCGTTCTATCGCATATTCATTGGCCTGATATGCCGGTTTTCGATGTGGAGAAGAGACAGCAATTACAACAGCAATATCAGAAATATTTAGTGAACCAATACGATGCGTTATAGCGACGTGTGTACCTGACCATTTTTCGCCAATTTCTTGTCCAACTTGCTCAAGCATTTTCTCTGCCATCGGTTTGTAAGCTTGATATTCCAAATAAATGGTACGTTTATCGCCCGTCAATTCTCTTACCGTTCCAATAAAGGTCGTAATCGCTCCTGCATTGCGATCCTCAACTTTTTGAATAATAGCATTTATATCAATGGGATTTTTGACAATTTCAAAATGTTTGCTTGGCATTCTCATTCTCCTAACCGATGAATCAACACGCGATCACCTTTATTAAATCCTGCTGTACCACCCGGTAATTCTATCAGACAATTCGCATTTGCCAACGAATGGACCATATTGGATTTATCTTTACCTGCAAGTTGAACAAAGACGGTTTGATCTTGAAAGTAATAGTACCCTCTCATGAAACGTGAGAATGGATTTGCTTTTGGTATATCCACATCAAGCACCGCTTCCACTGCAGGTAAACCAATTTGACGTTTACCTAAGAAGTGATCAATCAGTGGTCTCGTAAATAGTTCAAATCCGACATAACAAGCAGAAGGATTTCCTGATAATCCAAACAAAATATTATTTGCGGTAGTCGTTACAGTTGTCACACTTCCTGGTCGCATTGCCACTTTGTTAAACAAAACGTCTGCTTCTAAAGCCTGATAAATTTCTGGTAATAGATCAAAATCACCGACAGACACACCACCTGTTGTAATTAAAAAATCAACCTCTTCTAACACTGCAGAAATTTTTTCAATACTGGACGCAAGATCATCAGCTAATTGCCCATAATACCTAGGAATGGCTCCTGCCCGCTCTAATTGTGCCGAGATCATATATGCATTACTGTTACGAATCCTGCCTGGCTCTAGTGGCTCAGATACTTCTAATAGTTCACTGCCAGTAGCAATGACACCGATCACTGGTTTTTTTGCAACAGGTACAGAAGCATAGCCGAACGTAGCTAGTAAAGCGATCACTCCTGGGTTTATTTCTGTACCCTTTTTGATGATCACTTCGCCTTTTTGAACGTCTTCCCCTTTAAAGGAAATATTTTGCTGTTGTGCACTTGGTTTCATAATATTAACGTAT
This sequence comes from Gracilibacillus caseinilyticus, assembly GCF_022919115.1. Lineage (NCBI taxonomy): Bacteria > Bacillati > Bacillota > Bacilli > Caryophanales > Bacillaceae > Gracilibacillus > Gracilibacillus caseinilyticus. The sequence continues at coordinate 3,998,992 of NZ_CP095072.1, forward strand.
GTTCTGCCTTCTATTTCTTCAGCCGCAGTATCTTCCAGCATAACAACTGCATCGGCTCCTTTGGGAATGGCTGCACCTGTCATTATTCGGACGGCCTGATGATCTGTCAGTGGTTCAGAATGGACGCTGCCGGCCCCGATATGACCCACGACCTCCAGTTTTTTGGGCTGCTCTGCGCTCGCTCCTGTTGTATCATCTGACCGCAATGCATAGCCATCATACGGTGATCGATCAAATGGTGGGACGTGGTGATCTGCCGTAATATCCATAGCTAGTATACGAGTTGCTGCTTCTGTTACCGGGACCCACTCTGTCTGCCCCGTCTGATAACAGGCTTGTACTTTTGCTATGGCTTCTTTTACCGGAATCGGATTTCGCTCGTTTAACATAATGACATACTCCTAACCAACAATCTGATAATATAATTTTTTGGCTTCTTCAATTGATTTAGTACCGTGGATAAAGGTACGTCCATCCTTAAAGAAAATAATGCGTTTATCATGGATATCTACCGACAATAAAAAGGCATTCTCACGCACATTATGATAACTGGATAGTTTTTGTTGCAAATGAGAGAAACTAAATTTTTTTCCGCGAATTTGAACGGTATCCCGGCCACATAAAATTTCTGTTTTTGTTCGATTCTGATAAGAAAGACTCGGATAGTCAGGAGTGGCACCACAACTTGCACATTGAGGCTGTTTTGCCCTGCTGACATCAATGGTTTGATAATGGTGATGCCACAGATCGAAAATAATTAATTTACTACTTACTTCTTCGTCAGCCCCAATTAATAGTTTCATAGCTTCTGTCGTTTGGTGCGCAACCACCATTTGTACTGCAGGACTGATAATACCAACTGCGTCACATGTCGCACCGAACATCGGCGTAACCTTTAACAAACAGTCCAAGCAAGGTGTCTTTTCAGGAATAATCGTAAATGTCATACCAGAACTGCCTACACATGCACCAAAAATCCATACTTTTTTATTTTTTTGACAAAGATCATTCAAGATAAATCTGATATCAAAATTATCCGTAGCATCAATCACCAGATCTGCCTGTTGTACATAGCTTTCAAGATTCTCTGCAGTTGCGTCCATCACAACTGGCTCTATTTCAACACAGCTGTTGATTTTTGTTAAATGATCACTTGCCGCTGCCGCTTTCGGGAGCTGATCGCGCGCATCTTCTTCGGTAAACAAATGCTGCCTTTGTAAATTGCTCCATTCGACATAATCACGATCGATGATGGTCAGCTTTCCTACTCCGGCTCGAGCAAGGATTTCCGCTACAGATGATCCCAATGCACCACATCCGACAATCAAGACGCGCTTGGCCAATAATTTTCGTTGACCCTCTTCACCAATTCCTTTGAAAAGCATTTGGCGATCATATCTATCTAGTTCTGGCATAGGACTAACTCCCTTTCTTATCCACCGATATACGACATTTCAATTTTCTTACGATTGCGTGCTGTTTCTTCGGTCCGTTCGTCGGAATAACGATCCTCCCGGTATTTCCAGCGGGACACAATCGTTTCTTCCATTTGCTCATCACTTATACCGCTCCGCAAAAGATCTTTTAAATTAAATCCTTCCCCGGCAAATAAACAAGTATAGAAGTTACCGTCTGCTGCAATTCTTGCCCGTGTGCAGGAGGAACAAAAAGATTCGGAAACAGATGTGATAAACCCTACTTCTGTGTTAGTCCCTTGATAACGATACCTTTTGGCTACTTCACCAAAATAGGATGGGTCAACCGGCTCTAGTGAATAATGTTCGCTAAGCATGTCGAAGATTTCTTTCTTAGTAAGCACATGTTTAAAATCCCAACCGTTTGTTTGACCTACATCCATAAATTCGATATACCGTAACGTAATACTCAAATCTTTAAAAAAAGCGGCCATTGGGACAACCTGGTGATCATTCATCCCTTTTTTTACGACCATGTTGACTTTCACTTCTAATCCGGCTTTTTTTGCTTTGATAATACTATTAATAACTGGCTGCGTCCGGTAATTACTATCATTAATCTGCATGAACGTTTCATCTTCAATCGCGTCAAGACTGACATTAACCCGTTTTAATCCTGCTGCTTTTAAATCATCGGACATTTTGCCAAGCAGTACGGCATTTGTCGTTAAACCAATGTCCTGGAGACCCTCTAATGCTGCTAATCGTTCAATTAACGACACTATGCCCTTTCGTAATAATGGTTCTCCACCTGTTAGTCGAATTTTTCGAACACCTAATTTTAGAAATATCTTTGCTAAACGCTCAATTTCCTCAAAGCTTAACAAATGCTCTTTCGGAAGAAATACAAAGTCCTTTCCAAATATTTCACGGGGCATACAATAGCGACAGCGAAAATTGCAGCGATCTGTCACTGAAATTCGCAAGTCCTGCAGGGCTCGGCCAAATTTATCCGTTATGACTGACTGTTGCATACAGAATCGCTCCATTCCTATTTTTGTTCTGCTTGACCATTTGTGATATACATCACAATTCATATTAAGTGTAAGCATTCTTATATGAAGAATGCTTACATTCTTTTAATTAATATTGGTAAACGTATTAGCAATTCCCATTTCACTAGCCAAGTAGCTCCGAATATGCGTGGTAAATTGCAATAACACCGGCAAATTCTCAGCTAACAATGTTTGCAGTTCCTGATGGTCCATTTTTTTATAATCCTGCACTAATTTCTTGCGAATGCTTACTATATCTTCATACACCTTAATATCTTCTTCCGGCAATACGTTCTCATCAGCTAAGATGTGGACAATATCAAGGTAACTGCCTGGATCTCTCATGATAAAACCATCGATCATCATATTACCTGTATCAATAATGGCTTCGATTAATACATGTGTGATCCGTTCCAATGCAAGATACTCCAATGAGGTTGCAAAGTGCTGTTCTTTCACTATCTTTAACGTTTCATCAAAAAAATCCAATGTTTCATTCATTTGTCTCATATCAACAAAATACATGATGACTCCCCCTCGTTGACAACTTATTAACATGATACCACATATAATCAGTTGACGTTAAGGATATCTTATGTTTAAGGGTAGTCTAATCATCAAACGGTTGAAAATCAGGGAAAAGGAGTGACTATTTTTTGCAAAACGATCGACTTACATTTATAAAAAACGAACAAGAAAACAGTAATATACGATTAGTAAGCTTTAAAGGTGGCCTAGACCGCTTTGACCTTGCGATTATTTCTTCAGATTGCTTGGGTGATGAGTTTATCATTGTGGATCTGAATACCAATAAGTATTCCAAGTTAAATGCATCGATGCTTGACAGTACTGAATTTGTCGAACATGCTTTTCAGTACAGTCAACTGGAAGCGGACGATTTTCGTGCCTATTTAAAGCCAATATTACAGGAAAACTAACACAGAGGTCCATGTTAGTTTTCCATTTGCTTCACGATAAAGAAACGGCAGCCAAAATTACAGTATTCATATAAATAATCTTCACATGTGCTGATTTTCGTATCAAATGTTGCCTTCGGATTTTGATCATCATAAAAACCTTTTAGGCGTAACTGCTCATAACCCCAGTCTCCAACGATAAAATCGTATTTACTTAAAATATCGGTGTATCTGTCCTTAAAAGCTTTTTCTTCAAAGCCATTTCGATAGTCTTTAATAATTTGATAACGTTGACCTTGTACCTCAACCAATCTATTTCACACCTTTTCTTTTCTCAAGATAGTCAAATTAACAAATGTTGCTAGCATGAAATCAATATTTATAACCAAACTAACGATATGATTGCAATAGCAGAAGGAGGTTATTTATTGATTCAGCGCTATACAGTTTGTATATTCCTTAGTTTTTTTCTTCTCTCTACTATAGCACATGCAGAAGAAAATGTGGATATCGAACAACAAAAAATCACATTATATAAGCAAATCGAAGCAATCACACTTATACCTTGGCACTATTTAGCAGCCTTGAACCGATATGAAGCAAATATTGCGGAAGATCCGGCAGAAGACGCGCTAATCCATATTAATATCCCGAAAGAAAAATGGTATGGCGCAGCACCTGTGGATGAACCAATCGACGAAGAAACCATTTTATTGTTCGGCGGAATTGGGAAAGATGGAGACGGAGATGGAATTGCAGATCGAAATAACCAGTATGACATACTATATACCATCGCCAATTACTTACAACAATACGGGAGCACTCCTCAGGATATACGCACGGGACTTTGGAATTATTATAAACGAGAACTCACTGTTTTATCTATCATGAACTATGCCCGTTTGTTTGATACGTATCAGAAGATTGACCTTGACGAAACGGCCTTTCCTATACCTAAAGGCTATAATTACAGTTACCGAAATACTTGGGGAGATGCTCGTGGATTTGGTGGTCGTCGTATTCATGAAGGGACCGATATATTTGCCAATTATGGAACACCTGTAAGAGCAACTACCTATGGTATCATTGAACTTAAAGGCTGGAATAAATATGGCGGATGGCGCATTGGTATTCGAGATATCTACAATCGTTATCATTATTATGCGCATTTGAATGGGTTCGCAGACGGTTTAGAGATCGGTGACATTGTCGAAGCCGGACAAACAATCGGCTCCGTTGGGGCATCAGGTTATGGACCTCCAGGTACTTCTGGCAAGTTTCCGCCACATTTGCATTATGGATTATATAAGGACAACGGCAAGACAGAATGGTCATTTGATCCTTTTCCCAATTTAAAAAGGTGGGAAAGAAAAAACCCGTAAAGAGCATAATAACCTCTTTACGGGTTTTTTGCATTAATTATTAGAAGCATTTTTGGCGTTTAATATACTTACAATTAAACCACCCCAAATAATAACGCCACCGATAATCGCCATTACAATCGCACTTGCTGTCATGAAGTAAACCTCCTTTGATCCTTTGTTTTATGCTTCATGATCTTTCTCAGGCCATTTTTTAATCGTCAGTAATGCACCAAAGAGCATGGCACCGATCGCCACGATCCAGCCATACTTGAATAAGAAATCAATCGGATAGCCTTCATATGCATCTGATAGTTCATTTTTCAAATTCAGCAGCATCATACAGCCTAAAATTACTGGTGTTATAATACTTAAACAAAATCTCCACCATACACCTAGCTTAATATCAGATACAGAATCCGCATGAATTTGTAAATTCTTTAACTCACGGGCAAACCATGCAATGGCTACAACTTCAAATAAACCAGCTAAAGCGACGCCATAATTATTAATAAAGTGATCGACCGTATCTAACAAGTTTAATCCGCCTTGGTTGGCATAGAATAACGATACAACAAACGCAAGACCTCCACCTATCAGAACCGCAGTTCCACGGGAAATAGAGAATTTCTCTTGAATACCTGCAATATACGTTTCGGAAATTGAAATCATGGAAGATAGCCCTGCTAAGAATAATGAGGCAAAAAACAAGAGTCCGAAGAAAGTAGACCCTGGCATTTGACTGATAATCTCAGGAAATACCATAAATGCTAGTCCAACTCCACCTTGCACGACTTCTGAAACACTAACACCAGACTGTTGTGCCATAAAACCTAATGCCGCAAAGACTCCAATACCGGCTAATAACTCAAAAGAAGAATTGGCAAAACCAGTAATAAACGCATTATTAGTAATATCTGATTTTCTTGGTAAGTAAGATGAATAAGTTATCATAATGGCAAATGCAATCGACAAACTGAAAAAGATTTGACCATATGCTGCCACCCAGACCGAACCGTCCAAAATTCTGCTCCAATCCGGTTCAAAGAAGGCATTTAAACCTTCGACAGCTCCAGGTAATGTAACGGCACGTATAACAATAATAAAGAAAACAATAAATAATGTCGGAATAAAAATTCTATTTGCAAATTCAATCCCTTTCTTAACTCCTCGTCCTAAGAAAAAGAATACGAGTATCCAAACAAGAATTAATGGCAATAATACAGAAGGAACAAAAGATCCAAATGTTCCTGCATCCGCCAGATTTAAATAGTCACCAACGAAGAATCCGGTCGGATCGTTGCCCCATTTTGTCCCAAATGAGAAATAAGCGTACATTAAGGACCAGGCAATAATAATTGGGTAGTAAGTAGAAATAACGAAAGAAATGAATACTTGCCACCATCCGATCCATTCCATTCCTTTACTTATTTTTGCAAAACTGCGTGGTGAAGAACTACGAAACTTATGACCTATTGTGTATTCCATAATCAGCAACGGAATACCTGCTGTTAATAAGGCAAATAAATACGGTACAAAGAACGCACCCCCGCCATTTTCAAATGCTGTTGCCGGGAATCGCCAAATGTTTCCCAACCCTACAGCAGATCCAATTGCTGCAAGAAGGAAACCTATGCGTGTTCCCCATTGTGATCGATTTTCCATCACATAAACCCCTTTCTTCTTTTGACAAATGATTATAATAATTCTGAAAATTATACATTGCTAATCTTTGAAATTATAACGAACTTTCGAATATTCTGTCAAAGGTAAAATAAGGTATTTATCCTACTCCATTAAATCAGGCTCAATCGGTACGGAAAGATTGGAAGAACCTTCGCCATCATGATAGTAATCTGGTACATCACCAGGATGGAAAACCTTTGAAACCGGTATATCTTGTTCAAGTTTTACAGGTTTAGAAGCAAATGGTATAACTACTCTCATTTCCACGTTAATGTGGACGTTTATATAAATCCACGCACCATTAATGCCTGTCTGCACAAGCTGGCTCGTTATTTCCGTTCCTACCGCTCCGATCACTTCCATATTCACCGGAATTTTCGGACCCAAATTAGCTAGGATTGGAATTCCTAACGCTTGACCAACCGGAACCTCCACTAACAAACCATTTTCTCTTATATCATCCAGCAGTTCTTGCTCTGAAGGATCTAGATCCTTTTCCAGCTCTATCGGGATCCCTGTTTCTGGTCTTTCGCCCTCCTCCAACAACTTCAGAAAATTTTCAACCCGATATTGAATGTTACGCTGTACCCGATTTTCGACAACTGCATTAAACGTATAGCTCTCCACATTCCCTTGTTCATTGACTTGCGTTTGAATTAATTCTTCTGCATTTAAATCTTCTGATATTTTCTTACTGACAGCAATCCCCATTGCTTGATTTGAAATAGACTTTACTCTATATTCTGCATAGTCAAGCAAAACTGGTTTAATACCGTCATTCACCACATATAGACTTGCAATCATCGCCAATATAAAAAAGAAAAAGGAGATAAACACGATTTGGCTTGGAGGTGTTGCTACTTTTCTTTTTTTAACCCATCTTTTCTTTGGCATCATAAAATCCCCCCAATACATTCATATGATTGGAGGGATTTATTTAGAGATAAATCTATAAATTTTTTATTTATGAGAAAGCATATAATCACTCTCATTAACGAGATCAACATTTTATAAATGTAAATTGGGTTCTTATAATACGGATTATGTAAACTAGCGTTGCATCCATTTTGAAATGTAGTTAGAGCTATAATGTCGCTCCGGCCAACCACTTCGCGTCCTGTGGGGCACGGCTTCAGCTAACTTTGGAAAGAAAATCTTTTTCTTTCCAAAGTGGATCTTCAGCTCGCGCTGATCCCACGGGAGTCTACGTGGTTGGCCTGCGCTAAGGTATGGATCTACAACAGAGTCATGAGAAAGCAGATTGATTGATACCCTCATTAATAGCTGCTTCATTCTCAAACACATTATGCATAGAACTGCTGCTTTTATCTGTTCCAATCGTTGTAGAACATCCCTTAAGCGTAGGAAATATGCGGAGACTCCCGTGGGATCAGTCGTGTCCGAAAATCCCGCAGGAAAGCGGGATTTGCTTTCTGAGGAAGTTGAGGCCGACCCACAGGACGCGGAGCATATTTCCGGAGCTTTGTTACGCATATATAACATTTCAAAATTACCAATTTGACATACTGCTACACTTTACATAATCCGTATTATAGGTAGCTGTATATATGGAAGTTTGTTAGGACCGGGCTAGGGTTTTAGCCCGGGTTTATTTAACTGGACTGCGTTTGTTTGTGTGAATGAATCATGACGTTCAGCACTTTGGCAAGATCCAGATCATAAGGAGTAACGTTGACACCATTCTCCTTCAAAATTCGCACAACTGGCCTTTCTAACAGATGATAATTTTGGTGGGCAACGACTCCTTCACGGCCATCACTCAATTGAACCGTCAACCCGTTTGGATAGAGTGCAATGGTTTTCTTGAATGTTTCGACTAACGATTTATCAAAAAGAGTACCAGCGCCACTATAAAGTATTTCCAGGCCTTCATGCGGCAACAGCGCTTCACGGTAAACCCTGTTACTTGTAACTGCATCAAATACATCTGCAACACCAATTATCCTGGCGTACGGATGAATCACGTCTTCTGTAATGCCGCGCGGATAACCGGATCCATCCAAACGTTCATGATGCTGAAATGCACAATGCGCAACAAGTAAAGGAATTCCGGGTGCCTTCCTCAACATCTCAAAGCCATAATCGGTATGGGATTGTACTATTTGAAACTCCGTATCAGACAGTTTACCCGGTTTATTTAATATTTCATCAGGCAGAATTATTTTTCCGATATCATGCAAGATTGCACCTAAACCAAGCTGTTCTAATTCTGATTTTTTCATATTTTTTTCTTGTGCGAGTGCCAGGGTATACAAACTTACATTAAATGAATGAGAAAAAACATAATTATCAATAATTAACAGGTCAGATAAATAATGAATCACGTCTTCATTTTTTCCCAGTTCCTCTGCAATTTCAGTTACAAGATGATTTAATTTATTTACTGTTTTATCTAATAAATAATTTTGATTGGAAATACCCTGAACTTCAACAGGTTTAAAGGTCTCTTTGATCTGCTGAATCGCTTCCATCCGTTGTTGGTCTGGAATTGGTGGATGGACAAAAATATCCTCCGTATCCTTATCACGTATAAAAACATAGGTTACACCTAAATTCTGCAGACGATGGACCATTGATTGGGTTAACCTTATTTCTTCTTGGACAAGTATCCTTCCACGTGCATCATAAATAGGCTTCGCTAATTCAAAACCAGGACGGATATTTTTTGTGGGAATTAATTTCATCGACATACACCTATTTTATCATTTTAGTAAAATTTTATCAGATTATGTCAGTTTAATCTAGTATTATTATCATAAAAATGCATATTTTTCACATTTTCCTTGACAATATTTACACAATTTTCAATAGTGCTTCTTCTATAGGCATACCTTCATACCAGCCGAATTGTTTAGAATGGTTTGTTACTTTATCTAAGGTTGCTTTTTTTAAATCCTCTATGGTCTTTACTCCCACTGCGCGTCCTGCAATAATAGGACGATCTGTCAGCCGGTCATTTAATAAGTCTACATCTAATGCACCACACATTACATAACCTTTTTCGTTCGTAATCACTAATAAATTGGTATATGGTAATCGAACCGTTACAGCAGTAAACGCATGACCTTTAATATCAATTGGCTTCATTTCCATCATAATAAAAACACCCCTCTCCATATAAAATATGAAGATAGAGTGTATGTGTGTACTATTCTCTATAATCTATTTTGCAAGGTTTCCTTTAATAAATCTCGAAGAAATTCTGGTAAGTAAAATTGTTTCGTCTTCGAGCGGGCTATTTCCGGAAACATCTTGCCAAAGGTAAACATATCAGCTGTAGCAAAGGTGTAGACTCGCTCATGTTCTAATTCCTTATTATTTAGTAATACTTTCTGAACATGCTCCACCCCCTCTTCATCTTGAGTCGTCTGAATCTCAGTACCACTAAAGACAAATGCACCGAGAATCTTACCTCTAAAACCAAATCCCATCAGCTCTAACTCCACTAATCGCTGGTTATATGCACCCCGAACTACTTCTAAAATTTCAATTCCTCTGAGTTGTACGGTACATGGATTGATCGGATGAGGACAGATTCGATGCACATCACCATATGTGATATATCCTGGCTCCATACTTTCCAGAAGAAGCCCGGCATTTAACATACTGATATCAGCCTTGGTCCACTTCTTTAATTCATCTGTTAAAAGTTGAATAATTGGTGTTCGTTTATACCAATCTACTTCTAACCGTTGATGCAGATAAGTGACCGGTTGATTTAACTGTTCTTCCGCCTGTTCACTTTTCTTTTCAAGCAATTGGATCGTGTCCTTGTCTTGCTTCATATGTTCTGTTTCAACTGCATATGCTTGCTTATCAACAATCTCAGCAGAAGTTCGATCCCAGCCAATATGAATTTCTCCTACATATTTACCATGCTTTCCCGCAGCTGTTAGAAGGGTTTGGTTTACAACCTCGCCATTTTTTAGCAGGTGATGTGTATGGCCCCCTATAATAATATCAATCTGGGGAAATTTCTCAGCAATCAATTGATCCTCTGAGTAGCCTAAATGTGATAAGAGGATCAAAATATCCGTATCTTCTTTCAACTTATTTATTTCACGTGACAAATAATCAAACGGACTTTCCACTTGCCAGCCTAACGGATTATAGAAAGGATTAAACGGTGCCGTTAAACCAAGGATTTTGACACGGGTATTTTCGTTTGTTGTGAAAGCTATACTATTTTTTAACCAGGTTGGTTGCTTTCCTTCGATAGACTGCAAATTAGCACAAGTAACTTGGAAATCTGCCTGGTCATACAAATGATACAGGTCATTATATTCGAGCGTGATGCCTTCATTATTTCCAAGCGTTGCAAAATCAAAGCCAGCCTCATTTAACAGTTCGACATTTGCCTTCCCTTTGTATGCTTCTGCAATGGGGTGAGATCGGTCGACATGATCTCCAATATCAATGAACCAGGATTCCTGATTGAGCCTTTGATGCTGGTGTTTTTTTTGTTTAAAATAATGAACGATCTGCGGCCATTGTTCAAAGTGACTATGTAAATCATTGCAATAATAGAAATAAATATGTTCCATCATGACGTGACCCTCCTCTAACTAAACAAACCTTGCCAAATTAAACGAATACCGATAATAAGTAAGATAATGCGCAGTAGGTATTCCACTGCTTTACTCGACATCTTTTGATTTAATTTCGCACCGAAAACCCCTCCTAGCCATGCGCCGGGAATGAAGGCCCAGACGTAGCTCCATTCAATATGTCCCAAGGCTATATGCGTTACAGAGCTGACCATACTTAAGGCCAATATCATAAACATCGAAGTTGCCGTGGCAATATGTGGTGGAAAATGAAAAAATAATATCATAGCAGGAACCATTAAAGATCCTCCTCCAATACCAAAGAAACCAGATAAAATTCCAACTAGAAAAGCAATCCCACAGGCAATCAACGGTGAAAAGGAATAACGATAGCTGCGAGAACCTAACCAGACTTCACGAATTATCTTGCTTGAATGGTGAACCTTTTCATTAGCAACAGGTGATGGGGCAGATTTCTTGAATAAAAAAATCAAGAATATCAATAACATAAATATCCCTAAATAGACGGAAAATAAATCTGTTTGCACAAATTGATTCAACCATGATCCAAGGATGCCGCCAGGGACACTGCCTACAATAAAATAGATTCCGCTTGTATAATCAATTCGGTTACTTTTTGCATAGGCGTATGTGGAAGACATTGCCGTAAAAATCATAACAATTAGTGATATTCCAACAATCGTACTTGCATCCGCCCATTGAAAAAGACCTGTCGTAGTATGGAGGATAAGTAAAACCGGTACTAATATTACGCCACCGCCTAATCCGACGATACTGCCAACCATAGCCGATAACAGTCCTATGACAAAACAAATAATGATAACCACTATTATCCCTACTATCTTATCGTAAGTTTTATGTTGAAGGTACTCACTCTATTATATAGGTTAAATATGTATTTATCCAATCAAGCAAATTTGAGTGATGAGAGTCAGATGTCGAAGACACCCTCCTTTTTAGCAAGTGAGAGAGAGTATTAAAAAATAAATGTTTCGAAAGTTGTAGAGTCTCACTGAAACGCAGGAATTATATTTCGATTTACTATTATATCAATTCAATTGCTTGAATTTTCTAAAACCCAAAACTAATTATCGCTCTATTCGTAAGTGATTAGAGATAAAGATTTATAATAGGAACAGGTAAATTAAAAAATGTCAAATATGAGGAGAGATTTTTATGGCTGAGTTTTTTTTCTGTTACTTATTGTTTTAATAACTGTTGTGATCATCGAAAAAAAGAAAAAAGAAGAAGAAATTGTAAAAGGAGCAGTTTTTCACGTTGCTCCCTTTATTATAGTATCAAATAACGTTTTACTTAGCTGAACAACTTACAAACGTGACAAAACCGGTACCATTACTTTAATACTTGCTGCATTTTTTACAGAACAAAATAGCTTGCAGGCAGGATCCCGTATTAAATCTCACTCGCACATTTGTGGATCGCCATACAAGCACCTTTCGTTTTAGGACTCCATTTCCTATCCACCATAAGCCCAGTATTAGATTGTTTGTTCAATGTTTTAATTAGTGCTGCTAAGGTTTCAATACTGACGAAAGAAAGCCAGTTTACAGTATAATACGAACCTACACATTACACATCGTCTTGAGCATGATTACATCTGCAGTCCGTCTTTATGACTGTAATTATATACTTTCTCGATTACTAAAAAAGCAGTTATCGATATGCCGGCACTGCCTTGAACTTCAACACACATCACCACTCAGAAGTATAATATTTAATATTATATATGTGCTTAGAATATGATGCTGAACAAAGAGTTTTCAATACTTACCAACACAATAACAAGCTTCTTGGATAAAGACCCAATGGTCTTCGCCAATGCTAAGCAACTTTTTTTAGCCAACAGAAAAGATGTTATCTTTCTTATGTCATTAATAAGACAGGATTAATGTATAGGAAACGTTAAACACATGCGGACACTTATAAAGAAAAAAGCACGAGGAGATAAGCTTTTTTAAACGAATAACGTTTCATATGCTTATACCTCGTGCTTAAAGCTTTATATAGCTAAAGATTGAATTAACCGATAGAACCTTCCATTTCGAACTTGATAAGGCGGTTCATTTCGACTGCGTATTCCATTGGAAGTTCTTTCGTAAATGGCTCGATGAAGCCCATTACGATCATTTCTGTTGCTTCTTCTTCTGAAATACCGCGACTCATTAAATAGAATAATTGTTCTTCTGATACTTTAGACACTTTTGCTTCGTGTTCTAACGAAATGTTTTCATTTAAGATTTCATTGTAAGGAATTGTATCAGAAGTTGATTTGTTATCCATAATCAACGTATCACACTCAATGTTGGAACGAGCATTATCTGCTTTACGACCAAAGTGTACCATACCAAGGTATGTTACTTTACCACCTTGCTTCGAAATCGATTTAGATACGATTGTTGAAGAAGTATTTGGTGCTAAGTGATGCATTTTCGCACCAGCGTGTTGGTGCTGCCCTTTACCTGCAAGCGCTATAGAAAGGGTATTACCACGTGCACCTTCACCTTTTAGAATGATCGCTGGGTATTTCATGGTAAGTTTAGAACCAATGTTACCATCAATCCATTCCATCGTTGCATTCGCGTCACATGTAGCACGCTTGGTAACTAGGTTATAAACGTTATTTGCCCAGTTTTGGATCGTTGTGTAACGGCAATATGCATCTTTTTTAACAAAGATTTCTACTACTGCACTATGCAAGGAGTTCGTTGTATACGTTGGTGCTGTACAACCTTCTACATAGTGTACAGATGCGCCCTCATCGACAATAATCAATGTACGTTCAAACTGTCCCATATTTTCAGAGTTAATACGGAAATACGCTTGTAAAGGTGTATCTGCTTTTACGCCTTTTGGAACATAAATAAATGATCCACCAGACCATACAGCCGAGTTTAACGCAGCAAATTTATTATCAGAAGCTGGAATTACTTTACCAAAGTACTCTTTAAATAAATCTTCATTTTCTTTTAATGCTGTATCAGTATCTTTAAATACAATACCCATTTTCTCCAGGTCTTCTTTTAAGTTGTGATACACAACTTCTGATTCATATTGTGCAGAAACCCCTGCAAGATATTTTTGTTCTGCTTCTGGAATCCCTAATTTATCAAATGTCTGTTTGATTTCATCAGGTACTTCATCCCAAGAACGCTCAGAACGCTCAGAAGGTTTTACGTAATACGTAATTTCATCAAAATCTAATTCAGATAGATCGCCGCCCCACTGTGGCATTGGTTTTTTGTAAAATTGCTCCAATGCTTTTAAGCGGTACTCTAACATCCATTCCGGTTCTTCTTTCATACGAGAAATTTCTTCTACAACTGCACGCGTAAGACCTTTTTCAGTACGAAAAATCGAAACGTCTCTGTCATGAAAGCCATATTTATATTCGCCTATTTCAGGTGCATTTTTAGCCATTTTATTACCTCCTATTTTAGGATTTCTAACTTACTGTTCTTCATCAGCGTCAACTGCTTTTTCCATCGCCTTCCACGCCAACGTTGCACATTTTATTCTGGCTGGGAATTTAGTTACACCTTGTAGTGCTTCGATATCTCCCAGGTCGAATTCCACATCTTCCACATCTTCCCCTAACATCATCTTCGAGAAGATGGTTGACATTTTTAACGCATCTTCCTTTTTCTTCCCTTTGATCGCTTGTGTCATCATTGAAGCAGATGACATACTGATGGAACAACCTTCCCCTTCAAATTTTGCATCTGTAACGATGTCATCTTCGATTTGAAGGTGCAATTCAATGCGATCACCGCATGTAGGATTGTTCATATCTATTGTAACAGATTCCTGCTCCAAAGTTCCACGGTTGCGAGGGTTTTTGTAATGATCCATAATTACTTGTCTGTACAATGTATCCAAATTATCAAAAGACATCGCCGAAATACTCCTTCGCTCGCTGAATTCCTTCTGCTAACCGGTCAATATCACTTTCATCATTATATAAATAGAAACTCGCTCTAGCTGTTGCTGTAGCATTTAACCATTTCATTAAAGGCTGTGCACAATGGTGACCAGCACGCACGGCAATTCCTTCCGCATCAAGCACAGTAGCTGTATCATGAGGGTGAACATCTTCTATATTGAACGTTACCAAGCCTGCTCGGTGCTCTGGCCCATAAATATTAATTCCTTCTATTTGGGACAATTTGTTCTGAGCATAGCTGGCAATTTGCTGCTCATGCTCGATGATGTTATCCATACCCACTTCGCTTAGGAAATCGATAGCTGCCCCTAAACCGATAGCACCAGCAATAATAGGTGTACCACCTTCAAATTTCCAAGGTAACTCTTTCCACGTTGAATCATATAAATCAACGAAATCGATCATTTCCCCACCAAATTCTACTGGTTCCATCTTCTCTAACAATGCTTTTTTACCATAAAGGACTCCGACTCCGGTTGGTGCACACATTTTATGACCAGAAAATGCATAGAAATCACAATCGAGTTCTTGCATATCCACCTGCATGTGTGGCACGCCCTGTGCACCATCCACTACAATGATAGCACCGTTCTCGTGTGCAATTTGTGCTATATCTTTGATCGGGTTGATCGTACCAAGTACATTTGACACTTGCGTCACAGCTACCATCTTTGTTTTGTCTGTCACTGTAGCACGAACAGCCTCCAAAGTGATGGTTCCGTCAGCTTCCATTGGAATATATTTTAACTTGGCACCGGTATATTTGGCTGCCTGTTGCCATGGAATAATATTACTATGATGTTCCATTTGCGTTAAGACTATCTCATCATCTTCTTTAAGAAAATGACGAGCATATCCGTAAGCAACCATGTTTAACGAGGTAGTGGTTCCACGTGTAAAGATAACTTCTTGTGTAGAACCGGCATTGATAAAGTTTTTGACTTTTTCTCTTGCCCCTTCGTATTGATCTGTCGCTCTCGTTCCAAGCGTATGAACACCACGGTGAACATTAGAATTATGCTGACGATAATAAGCCTCTAATGATTGAATCACCGGTAACGGCTTTTGCGACGTAGCGGCAGAATCTAAATACACAAGTGGATGACCATTTACTTCTTGATTTAAAATTGGAAACTGCTCACGAATAGCTTGAACATCCATTAATATACTTTCCTTTCAATTACCTCTGTTAATTGTTCACGTACCGCTGTAATCGGAATTTCTTTTACAACTGGTGCCAAGAAACCATGAATAATTAAACGCTCTGCTTCTTGTTGTGAAATACCGCGACTCATTAGATAATACAATTGAACCGGGTCAACGCGTCCTACAGATGCTGCGTGACCAGCTGTTACATCATCTTCATCAATGAGAAGAATTGGGTTGGCATCTCCACGAGCATCTTTACTTAGCATTAATACACGAGATTCTTGCTCAGCATTAGCTTTAGTAGCACCATATTCAATTTTTCCGATACCATTGAAAATAGTAGAAGCTTTTTCCTTCATTACACCGTGCTGTAAAATTAAACCTTCACTTTGCTTACCGAAGTTTACAATCTTAGCAGTGTAATTTTGTGCTTGTGTACCACGTCCAACAGAAACTGTCTTGGCATATGAATAGGAATTATCTCCAATTAGATGTGTAATATTTTCTGATACTGTATTACCATCATTCATTTGTCCAAGGTTCCATTCGATTTTCGCATCACGGTAAGCAATTCCACGACGATTGACGTAAACAGTAGTTCCTGCAGCAAAATTATCAACAGAACCAAAGTTGATATTTGCATTATCATGTGCAATAACTTCTGTTACGATATTTGCTACTGCATGCTCTTCTTTATTTTGGGAAATATAATTCTCTACATATGTTAAAGAGCTGTTTGCTTCTGCAACAACAATAACATGATTAAATGTCCCAGCATTTAGATCTTCTTGCCAGAAAACGGCTTGAAGCGGCTCTTCGACTTGTACGTTTTTCGGTACATACACAAACAAGCCACCATTCATTAACGCGGTATGCAATGCTGTAAGCTTGTGTTCATCAATTTGTACCGCATCTTTCATATAGTAACGTTGTACAAGGTCGCTGTGTTCTTTCAATGCTGTTTGAATATCCGTTAAAATAACACCTTTGTCTTCAAGATCAGCTGTTAATGTTTTATAAGCAACGGATTGGTTACGCTGAATCACTAAATTCTGATTTTGGTTTTCCACATCAAGAAATACTTGAATGTCTTCAGGTAATTCATCAAGTGATGAAATCGCGTCACCATTTACATCATGTTTATAATCTTCAAAGTTCCAGCGCTTAATACTTGTTTTATCAGGTTTAGGCATTTCTAAACCTTCTGCTAAATCAAGTGCCTGTAAACGCAAGTTTTTCATCCATTCTGGTTCATTTCTATTTTCTGAGAATGACCGGACATAGTCCTGATCATATGGCAGTTTAGTTTCCACAGTCATACGATACCTCCTACTTACGCGTTTTGTCCTACAGTTTCATCTTCGATACCTAATTCTTGCTTAATCCAGTCATAACCTTCTGCTTCTAGACGTTGAGCTAATTCAGGTCCACCAGATTTCACAACGCGTCCTTGCATCATTACATGAACTTTATCTGGCGTAATGTAGTCTAATAGACGTTGATAGTGAGTGATGATTAAGCAACCGAAGTCTTCACTACGCAATTTGTTGATTCCTTTAGATACAACTTTCAACGCATCGATATCAAGACCAGAATCAATTTCGTCTAGGATGGCAATTTGAGGCTGAATCATCATTAATTGAAGAATTTCATTACGTTTCTTCTCACCGCCTGAGAAACCTTCATTTAAATAACGTTGTGCCATGTTTTTATCCATTTCAAGATAATCCATTGCTCCGTCCATTTCTTTAATGAATTTCATTAAGGAAATTTCATCACCTTCTTCACGCTGTGCATTGATAGAAGAACGTAAGAAGTCAGAAGTTGTTACACCACTGATTTCACTTGGGTATTGCATTGCTAGGAATAGACCAGCTTTTGCACGCTCATCTACTTCCATTTCTAAAACATCTTCTCCATCAAGAATAATTTGACCTTGTGTTACCTCATATTTCGGGTGACCCATGATAGCTGAAGCCAATGTAGACTTACCTGTACCGTTTGGACCCATTACTGCATGAAATTCCCCACCAGTGATTGTAAGGTTAACACCTTTTAATATTTCCTGACCTTCAATTTCAACATGAAGATCCTTAATTTCTAGAGTAGAACTTGCCATAACTACATACCTCCAAAACTTATAAATGTTATTGATATGAAGTGGAATTAAATTCATTCTCACTTTATTCTCATTATAATCTTATACTATTTCGAATCTATAATCAACCTTTTCACTACATATTAAAATGACTGACCTTTTCCCTACCGTCTGTTATTATACCACATATAAGCGGATATTATCGATTCATGTATTTTTTTAGAAAAAGGAATGCTATAATACGTAAAACTCAACAAAACAGATTTCTAATTATTTGGGTATCCTTTATAAGAAAACGTGGCCACATTCCTATTTACTAACAGTTATTCTAAACTTTCTATAATCATAAGAAAAACTTGGCTAAACACACCGGACTCTTACTAACTTAAGTTTAAACAACTACCTATAATACCTATTATGCCAACTAGCTTGAGTGGTAATTTTGAGAACTTTAAAGTGCTATGATACCGTTCCGGCCAATCATTTCCGAAGCTTTGCTAAACATATACAATATGTCAAAATCACCAAATTGTAATACCTCTTTATTTTACATAATCCGTCTTATAAGCACTCTTACTTTTACTTTCCAATCCGCATTACGATTCCCTTCTGTAAAAATTGCACACTTTCTTTTCATATAAGAAAAAAACAACTGCGCGCATGCAGCTGTTTTTTTATGTCTATTTTCATTTATTCATTTTTGCCTCTAACGCACTTTTACTTATCTGTGCACTTGTCGTTCAATATCTTTTACAACATTCAAGCTTTTCTTATAACTGCTTTCTCTTCGCTTTTCTACATTCAACATTTTAGAAAGCTTACGACCGTATTCTGCATAGCCTACACCATGAGACTGGTGCATTGCCTTTTCCATTTCGGGTGTATACTGTAGATTTGCTAGTTGGTCACTAATAATGAACCCATCCTTTCTTTATTTGGACAGTTAATATTGTAACATTTTCTCACAGTGTAACCAACAAGCAAATAACGCTATTTACTTTTACACAGCATCTCGTACTCTTATCTCTCACAAACAAATTACCAATGATATTCAATTTGTCGTTTTTGCTAACTTTTATTAAGAAATGCTCTGTTTTTGCTTCCAACCATCGATTACACCATGTAATTTTGTAACAGATTCGAAGGCATACAACTGATCTATAACTTGACCATCCTGAATGAATAACAAAGCAGGTACACTATGAATTCTGTTTGACTCCATGAATGCCGGAAAGAAAGAAGCGTTCATACGATAATATTCAACAGATGAATCTGTTTGTTCCATTATCGTGATCATTTTTTCAGCTAACTGACATGTTGCACAAAAAGGTGTATGCACAAACATAACGAAGGATTGCTTTTCTTGCAAAATCTCAGCAAAGTTTTCGGTTGTCATTTCCATCATGTCGATCACCTTCTATAAAAAATTGGGATTAATTCTAATATGAGAGGATACAAGCGCGACAGCCAGCTCCGATTCAGGAGTTGCTGCTACTTCGCGATAGGATTTATCAATATTAATATGGATAGCATGTGGTAATTCTTTCGATAATTGCTTTCTTAGCTTTTTTCCTGCGTTATCCTCGTCCACTAAAATAAACACATCTCGATGATCCATATCAAACATTTCGATTAAATCTTCCAATCGTTCTACGTTTATCGTCCCATTGGTGCAGACGATTTCTACGTCTTCGTTCACCACTTTCAATACTTTCTCTTTATCTGTTCTACCCTCCACAATGATTACTTTTATATCTTGTCTTGTCAAATGGCTCACCTACTTCATCAAAGTTCAAATATAAATGACACCCTGTTAATTTATCTTATGGATATATGTTAATATCTTATGACAAACTAGCCAATCTTGCGCAAATAAAATTTGGATTTATTTAACATGAACAAAAAATAAAGCTTTATTAATAAATAATTTAAGTGAATCATCGGGAATTATTCCATCTTTTTATCATTATAGCTCTTTCTCAGTTATTTCCGGCTAAAAAGATAGCATTCGCTTATCGCGAATGCTACTTCTTACACTTCGTTAATCAACTGGTGATAATCTTCATCAGTTAATAATTGATTCAAATCAGCTGAATCGGCTGGTTCAACGACAATCATCCAAGCTTTCTCATACGGAGACTCATTGACTAATTCCGGACTATCCTCTAAATTGTTATTTACTTCAACTACTTTACCTGAAACAGGCGCATACAGCTCAGAAACCGTCTTAACTGATTCTGCACTTCCAAACGGCTGATCTAATTTAATCTCATCGCCAACTTCCGGGAGCTCAATAAAGACAATATCTCCTAATTCATCCTGAGCATGATCGGTAATACCGATACGCACGTTATTGGCTTCTTTTTTCACCCATTCGTGCTCTTTTGAGTATAAATAGTCTTTTGGTAATGTCATTTCAGATTCCTCCTATTAATGTATGTTTACTTCCATGTATTTTCAAAAGTTTCTTGTTTAAAACCTACCGTTGCCTGGTTACCATCATATGTTAGCGGCCGTTTAATTAACATACCGTCAGAAGCTAAATAAGCAAGCATGTCCTCTTCTGTTGCATCTTTTAATTTATCTTTTAAGCCTAGTTCACGATACTTTTTTCCACTGGTATTAAATAATTTCTTATACGGCAACCCGCTTGCTTCGATAATTCCCTTTAATTCTAACTCAGTCGGTGGCTGATCGACAATATGTATGGATTCATAATTGATTTCATGATTGTCCAACCATTTTTTTGCTTTTTGACATGTGCCACATTTAGGATACCAGTAAAATTTCAACGTCATGTTAATTCCTCCCATTATTCGTTGCTATTATTTTAACGAAAACAGGTATTAAAAACAAATGATCTAATTTCAACATGTATTTTCCATATTGTGAAATACTATATAGGAACAAACATTTTACAAAACGTAATGATTACGATATAATTAGTAAAGATTTTTGAGCGAAGGTGATAATTATGAACAAGACGATTGTAGAGATGAGCGATGTCAGTTTCTACTATGGAGATCGGCAAGCACTGTCTCACATCGATTTTTCCATTCAACAAGGTGACTTTATCGGACTGATAGGACCAAATGGCGGTGGGAAAACCACTTTAATTAAATTACTGTTAGGGCTAGTCAAACCTACAAATGGCAAGATCGAATTATTTGATCAGCCAATTCGTAAATTTAAAGAGAAAAATAAAATTGGCTATGTATCGCAAAAAGCAAACAGTTTCAACCGGGGCTTCCCCGCTACCGTTGAAGAAGTCGTAACAGCGGGGCTGACGTCAAAGCTCGGATACTTCAAACGACCAACTGCTTACGATCACGAAAAGGTATTTCAAGCTGTTGATAAAGTTGGTATGTCGAGCTATTTCAAAGAAAATATCGGCAACCTGTCTGGCGGGCAGCAACAGCGCGTCTTTATCGCACGTGCCCTTGTCAGCGATCCCCAGCTATTAATATTAGATGAGCCAACTGTCGGTGTAGACGCAGAAAATGCAGATAAATTCTTTGACTTGTTACATGAATTAAATCAGCAGCAAATTTCTTTATTACTGGTTACTCATGATATTGGAACGATGACACATCACGCCTCTAAGATAGCCTGTTTGAACAAATCACTGCATTTCCATGGAAATCCGAATGAGTTTAACAACATGTCAAAAGATCAATTATCTGATTTCTACGGACATCCGCTACATGTAGTCACACACGAGCATTAATGGAGGAAATGGTATGCTAGCGAATTTATTAGAATATGAGTTTTTAAGAAATACATTTTTGACCGGTATTATTATAGGTATAATCGCACCTTTACTTGGAGCTTTTATCGTGGTAAGAAGATTATCGTTGATAGCTGATGCCCTGTCCCATGTGACACTTGCCGGCATTGCTTTCGGACTATTTTTAGAAAAAAAGACAGGTGCTATGCTGATTACACCTTTCTATTCTGGTTTAGGCTTTTCTGTACTTGGATCTATTATTGTAGAACGACTGCGCCGTGTCTATACGGCTTTCCAGGAGTTAGCGATCCCTATCATACTGTCTGGCGGAGTCGGTTTAAGTGTCATCTTTATATCTTTGGCGAACGGATTCAACACTGATTTATACAATTATTTATTTGGGTCGGTTTCAGCCGTAAGCAGGCAAGATTTATATATGATTATCGGAATAGCGATAATTGTATGTACAGTGATTTACTTTTTATATAAAGAATTGTTTCTCTTGTCATTTGATGAAGAGCAAGCAGTTGTCACAGGTATTCACGCTAAACGAATTCATTTTATCTTTATTGTATTAACAGCCTTGGTTATTGCTGCATCCATTCGGATCGTCGGTGTGTTACTGGTCTCCTCTCTTATGACCTTACCAGTAGCATCTAGCATTCGTATTGCAAAAGGATTTAAACAAACGATCATTTATGCGATAATATACGGAGAAGCAGCGGTTATTTTTGGTTTGGTAGCCGGTTATTATTTAGAAATTCCACCAGGCGGAACCATTGTCATGCTGCTTATTCTGTTCTTAATTGCAACGATGCTGATTAAAAATGTGATAGCTAAAGTGAAAAGCCGCAAGCATCGGATCAAAAACGGGGTGATCGAATGAATACCAGTGAAGCATTAACGATTTTGAAAGAGAAAGGTTACAAATATACGGATAAACGAAAACATATGATTGATTTTTTCGAAAAAGAGAATCGCTACCGGACAGCAAAAGACTTATTGGAAAACATGGAGCCGAATTACGTAGGAATCAGTTTTGATACCATTTACCGAAATCTCCATCTGTTTGATCAATTAGAGATTTTAGAATCTACTGAACTCAATGGCGAAAAGCATTTCCGGCTTAAATGTGACCATCATCACCATCACCACTTTATTTGCAAAAAGTGTGGTGTAACCAAGGAAATACACCAATGTCCAATGGATCAGTTATCCGAAGAATTAAAACAATATATGATTGACGATCACAAATTCGAAATTTACGGGTTTTGCCCAACTTGTCAATGAAAGTACACTTCCAATTAAATAAAAGCTAAAGAACAAAGTATATAATGAACTAACTAAAATACGGATTATGAAAATAGAACTGTATTATAATGTGTCTATTTTGAAAAATTTTTGTGCCCTAACTATGCTCCGGAAATATGCCCCTCTTCCTGTGGGGGCACGGCTTTAGATAGGATACTACTTGGTTGCTGCCTTGTGCCGAGGAAGCTCACTTTGAAGCGATACTTGTAGTCACAGGCAAAGCCAAAATGGATCCTCAGCTCTCATATTTCCTACGCTTAAGGAAGTGCTACAACGCGTACGGAAAAGCTAACTAGGCATTATGTTATTACTTCAAGTGCTGTTACTTATGGATGCGCTCAATATGCTAGCTCTTATAAAAGTTGTAGAATACCTATCCTAGCGTAGTCCAAACACGTAGACTCCCGCAATTGCGCAGGTGCTGAAGCGAAGTGGTTGGACGGAGCAATATCCCAGCACATTAACAATTTCAAAATTACCACTAAGTTGACATAATCCGTATTATATTTACTTTCACTTCTATTTTCCCAAACTCAAGCGAAAATTTTAGTATTTCGGCTTGAGGTAATTATATACTTTCCTTTTGAAACAGGATCGGGTGTGTGCCCGGTTCTGTTTTGTTATATATACGCAAGCTCCACAAAAACCCTTCTCCTGTTTATCGTCCACGTTATAAATCTCGTGTGTAATTTTTTATTTACAAATATTTTACATATAACTGTTGTTCTTTACAACTTTTCGACATATGTTTGTAGTAAGCAAGTGATTTAAGGGGGGAGACAATTTGAAAATTGCGATCTTTACAGATACTTTCCTGCCTGATGTAAATGGTGTGGCCAAAACATTAGGACGATTAACCAAGTATCTTGACAAGAGTCATCATTCGTATATTGTTATTTCACCTAAACTTACCAGAAAAGAAATAAACGCTGGTCAAATTTACCGTCAATCCAGCTTTCCTTTTCCGCTCTATAAGGATTGTCGTATTTCTGTCCCAAATACCATTCACCTGAAAGAAATTATCAAAAAATTTCAACCGGATATTATTCATGTAGCCACACCCTTCTCGATCGGATTGGCCGGATTACACCTCGCAAAAAAATATGACATACCAGTTGTTGGTTCCTATCACACTGATTTTGATCACTATTTAAAATATTATCATCTCACACTTTTATCAAAGGCATTATGGCGTTATATGGAATGGTTCCATCAGCCCTTACTGCGAATTTTTGTACCTTCAGCGGTTACAAGGGACCAATTGCAGCAAAAAGGATTTCAACGATTACAAATATGGCAGCGTGGCGTTGATATGAATGTCTTTCACCCTAGTTATGAACGCTCTGTTATCCGTCAAAAATATCAAATAAAACAAAAATATATCCTGAGCTATGTAGGGAGATTAGCGCCTGAGAAAAATGTAGAATTGTTACCTAAAATTGCAGAACAACTGCCACCTAAATTGAGAAAAGATATTCATTGGTTAATTGTTGGTGATGGCCCTTCAAAGGCTGAACTAACGAATACCTGGCAACACCAAGTAACCTATACAGGCTTTTTACCACAAAAAGAAGTAGCTCAAATTGTTGCTACAAGTGACTTATTTATTTTCCCTTCCGAAACAGAAACATTCGGAAATGTTGTGCTAGAAGCTTTAGCAACAGGTACTCCTGTTGTGGCAGCGAACGCTGGTGGCGTGAAAAATATTATTCAGGAAGGTTTTACAGGAAAATTATGTAATAGCAATTATATTAATTCTTATACTGATTCGATTCGATCGATTTTAGAAGACGCTGAATGGCGGCAACAATTAGAACAGAATGCCATCCGCTATGCGCAAAAGCAAAAATGGGAAGATCGCTTTGAGGAATTATTACACAGTTATCACCAAATTGTAGAAGAAATAAAAACAAAGCAAAAGCATGCTTAATAGCATGCTTTTGTTTAAGAAAATGCATTTTTCGCAAGTAATGAGAGAACCATATCATCCATTGGCGGGTTATGAAGCCCAGCACGTACATCACGATAATATTGCTCAAATGGCATGTTTTTTGATAAACCTCGACCGCCTGCAATTCTCATCACCAGATCAACAATTTCATTCGCACTGTTTGTCGCTACTAATTTCACAGCCCCAAGTTCTTTCATAAGCTGTGACCTCTTATCGGGATTTTGATCCCATTTCTCTGCAACACTATACATAAAATAACGAGCTTGTAACAGTTTCAGGTCTATCTCTCCTACTTTATTTCTCACATGCTCCACTTCTGAAATTGGAGTATTTAGACTGTTAGGCTGGAAGTTTTTCGCAAATTTTATAATATCATTTCGCGCTGCAATAGCTATACCTAAATAACAAGCAGGAATATGTAAAAGCCAACCTTTTGGACCTGGCTTTTTAGGTTTATCGCTTAGTTCCACCAAATTTGCTTTTGGCACACGAACATGATTTAGTATTAAATCATGACTGCCAGTTCCTCTCATCCCTAAAGTATCCCACGTTTTTTCTACATAAATGCCCTCAGTTTCCCTAGGGATTAATAATGAACCGACTGCATCCTTTTCTTTCACATGTGCTGTTACAATGTAGTAATCTAATACTTCTGCCATGGTTGTAAAGCTTTTCCGTCCATCAATCACATACTCATTACCATCTAACACAGCCTTTGTCTCAGGTATGCCTCCACGTGTGGGGCTTCCTGTCGCTGGCTCTGTTGCACACCGATTAATCAATATTTGCTTTCCCGCTATTTCTTTCGCAATTTGTGCAAACATAGATGGCTTCCATAGATTTTCTTCACTGAGTTCTTTGACTACTCCTAAGTGCCAACCAACCGATAACGCTGTTGCGCCATCCCCTTCTGCTAATTTCTCTTGAACTAATAACATTTCATATAAAGACAGAGCTTCTCCACCATATTGCTCTGGTAATGTTAAAGATAAGTATTTTTCTTTTCGCAATGCATCAAGATTCTCAACAGGTAAACTTGCCAACTGGTCAGCTTGTTGCCTACTTTCCTTCAATTTTTCTGCCAATTGGGCAGCTTTTTGATACAGTTGTTCCTGACGATCAGTTTGAATAAAGTTATTGGACAAGTTCATGCAGTCCCTCCTTCTACGGCTATTTACTATTGATCATAGCGAACTAACACTAAAATTTCCAACAATCTACTCATTCTAAAGTGGATTTATAATATGTATATTTCATGTTCATAACCACATACTAACATTAATTATTCGCATGAAAGGAAGTTTCTATTGATTCGCAAAAGATTAAACTCATCCGCAAAGAAATCACAATCATCAGAAGAAACTAAAACCTTTCATCAATTAATGCAAGTCATGCACAAAAGTGATGATTTTTTTGAATTTCATTTAGGAAACATGAAAAATATATCGATTTACTATTTTGAGTCTTTAACGAATACAGAAAAAATTGAAGCAAATTTGTTGGATACGTTAAAAGATGCTGAGATTCAGGATATTGATGTTTTAAAAAATATAGTGCCGTTTACACAATCTTACGTGACCTCTGATATCCGACAAATTGAAGAGAAGCTTCTAGTAGGATTTATTGCACTTTGTTTAAATGATAATACACAAGAGATTTTACTTATTCCATCCAAATTTAATACAGACCGGCAGATATCTCAACCAGAAATCGAGTTTAGTGTAATTGGTCCAAAGCTAGCTTTTATTGAGGACATGCAAACGAATATTAGTTTAATAAGAAAAAGAGTTAGTCTGCCCCAGCTTCACGTAAAAAAGTTAAACGCTGGAAAGATTACGAAGACAGATGTAGCAATCATTTATATAGACGGAATTGCAAATCAGACGAATATCGATACAATTATTCAGCGCATTACCGACATTGAATATGACCAAATTATTGACAGCTCATTTATCAGTCAAATGATTTCTGATAATTCTCAATCACCTTTTCCACAATTTATGGATACGGAACGACCAGATCGTGTGAGCAGTGCGTTGGTTGAAGGAAAAATTGCTATTGTTTGTGAAGGATCTCCTCATGTGCTGATTGCTCCTACCACTTTAGTAGAATTTTTTGCTGCTTATGAGGATTATTTCTTATCATGGCATATTGCTACTGCATTTCGACTTATTCGCCTTTTTGCCGTTATTTTCTCAGTGCTTGTAACACCAATGTACGTGGCAGTCTTAACCTATCACTATCACATTATACCTGGTGATTTACTAGGGACACTAATTTCGTCTAGAAAAGACATTCCTTTTCCACCAATTATTGAAGTATTAATTTTAGAATTAACTATTGAGCTTTTAAGAGAGGCAGGGGCACGACTCCCTACAAAGATCGGTCAAACAATTGGTATTGTTGGTGGTATCGTTATTGGAACAGCAGCTGTTGAAGCAGGACTAACGAGTAATGTACTTCTCATTGTTGTTGCGTTGGCCGCACTTGCTTCCTTTACTACTCCTATTTATCGTATTGGTAATACCATTCGTTTAATTCGTTTCCCCTTTATCTTCTTTGCACAACTTTGGGGAATGATAGGTGTTGTTATTGGTATTATGTTTTTCGTTACCCATCTGCTAAGATTAACCTCTCTTGGAAGACCATTCCTTGAACCCATCTATCCATTCAGGTGGAAGGATTTTAAAGACACGATTATTCGTTTACCTTTTGATGTACAAGGAAAAAGACCTATATTAAGTGGAGCAAAAGATAAAAACCGTATTAATACATCACGCACATTGAAGAAGCATGATAAACGAAAGTAGGGAAAGTATGAAAGACTTTAAACCTGATATTACTCAAATGGTATCACCTTTTTTACTCATATTTATCATTCATGCTACCCAATTAGGAGAAGGGATATTAAGTTTTGAAAGGCAGATTGCAGAGGTAGCAGGCTATGATAGTTGGATGAGTATTCCTATCACTGCTGTGTTAACTTCTATTGTAATTGTGATGATATGGAAAATAATTGGTGATGAGTCTGTTGATTTGATCGATATACATCAAACAACATTCGGAAAAATAATAGGAAATATTCTTTCGTTTACTTTTTGTGTTTACTTTCTTGCTATTTCCATTATCGTTATCCGCTCATATATTGAGATTATTCAAATTTGGTTCTTTCCAGATATTTCGATCACTTTGTTCTTAATAGTGCTGTTTTTATTATTCCTTTACATTTGTTTAGGTGGGTTTCGTATTGTAGTAGGATTTGCTTTTTTTAGTATATTTGTAACAGCTTTTTTAGCGATATTTAAATATCAAGCTTTCATTGATGGACATTTCACAAACCTATTACCTGTATTTATTCATCCATTAACAGATATATTAAAAGCTGTTGAGCCAATGTCGTTTAGTTTTTTGGGAATTGAGCTTATTTTAATCTATGCTCCATTTATCCATCGTTTTCAATCCGGATTAAAATGGGCATTATCGGGTAACCTGCTAACTTCGTTTGTTTACCTTTTCTCTGCGATAGCAATATTTATGTATTATAATGAATTACAGATCCAATATGTGTCCTGGCCAACTCTTCATTTGTGGAAAGTGATCAGCATTGCGTTTATCGAGCGATTTGAGTTCATTGGAATCAGCTTACACTTTATCGCGATTATTGCTACTTGTGCTATTTATTTTTGGGCAGGGGTTCAATGTTTTCACCGGCTAACCAATTTGTCATTTAGTGGCATCGGCATTGCAGCTACAATTTTGGGTATTTCAAGCGTCTTTTATATTAAAAATTTTCTCATTATTGAAAAAGCAACCACACTCATTTCAAAAGTAGGCGTATATTTAATGTTTGTTTATATTCCCTTGTTATTTATCATCCATAAGATAGTGGCAGGAGTGAGAAAAAAATATGCTAAAAGCTAAAAAAACAACCATGCTGTTCCTTTGTTGCATGTTAATGACCGGCTGTGTGAAGACCAAAGTCATTGATGATGTAGAATTAATTATGACGATGGGCTATGATTGGAATTCAAATACACAAAATTATAAAGGTACTGCCGTTGCTCCTTTGTACGGAAGCAGTGAACAAGCAAATATGCGTGATAATATACGATATTCCGGCAGTGCCGAGACATTTCAGGATATTAATGCGATGATTCAGACAAAAGCACCTTTTCGAGTGGAGGTCGGAAACTTATTAAGCGTAATTTTTGGAGAAGAACTTGCAAAGCAAGGGATTCAGGATATCGTGATGGGAATAAGTGAGGATCCAGCAATCGGGAGAAACTTATATCTTGCCATTGCTGATGGTACTGCAGAGGAGATGTTAAATCAGGAATATAAATTGGAGCATACATTACCTAGATTTCTTGAACAGTTAATCGATACGAATACACAATCGATGATACCCAAGATGAATCTTCATCAATTTAATTATCGCCTAGTTGGCGAAGGTATGGATCCATTTCTGCCCATTTTAAAAGCAAGCACACCTTCGATTGATATTGTTGGTATTGGATTTTTAAAAGGGGATAAATTAGTACACCGAATTAATTATGATCAGTTTTTTATATTTCATATGTTATACAAGGATACCAAAGGCAGCGCATATGAATTTGATCAAGAGACTACAGAAAATTCAATTGCTATAAAATCCATCCGTTCCAACAGAAAGGTAACCTGGAAATCCAAAGATCATGTAGAGATTAGAGAGGATATTATCGGCATTCTAGTAGAATCTGATAAAATGGGTATGAAAACGTTTAAAGAAAAAAGAAAACTAGAAAAAAATATATCTGAACACTTAGAAAAACAAGGAGATAAATTAGCGGCAACATTTCAAAAGTTAGAAATTGATCCACTGATGATCGGAGCATCTGCAAGATCACATTTTAGAAATTGGAATCTTGAAGAATGGGAAAAAAGTTACCCTGACATAAAAATCACAACAAAAGTAAAATTCAACCTAGAAATTCATAATATTTCGAGATAATATTTCCTTCTATTTTGTTTTCTGTTATAGTGAATGATGCTAGGGAGGAGGGATTTATGCTACAAGTTGTACGTTCTTTTTTTATTTATCTTTTAGGTATAACGGTATTAACATTAGGTATATCCTTAACTATTCAATCTCATTTAGGAACTTCACCATTTGATGCTTTACTCGTTGGATTGTTTCGAACATTTGGATTATCCGTCGGCAGCTGGGAAATAGTTTTAGGCTTTACCTTTGTACTTATAAACGCAATCACACTTAAAACGAAGCCAGAATTCTCTGCTCTTCTAACCTCATTCATAACAGGAATTGGCATTGATTCATGGTTAATGATTCAGAACTCCTGGTTATCTCCTGATGGCGCAGTTGGACAATGGATATGTCTTGTATCAGGAATAGTATGTACTGGTATTGGAGTAGCTATCTATCTAGAATCAAGCTTTGCTCCTAACCCAATGGACCGCACAATGGTAATCCTTACAGATAAAACCGGATGGTCATTTACACGTTCTCGTGCATTGATCAGCATTATATTAGTAATCGTTGCCTTTTTCTTTAATGGTGCGATTGGTATTGGTACATTGCTAAATGCCTTATTTTCAGGACTGATTATTCAATCTGTAAAATCAGTTGCTATGGTCTCCGGACAAAAAAAATTAGCGGTAACAGTAAAAGCAGGATAACACAGCGGAAGGAAATTGTAGCTCTTTATAAGAAAAGTGATCATATTTGTCCAAAATATGATCACTTTTTTATGTAGTATTACAATAACTTTTCCAACGTCTCTTTCACTCTATCTTCTGTAAATGGTTTAACGATAAAATCCGAAGCACCTGCTTTTATCGCGTCTAAAACCATTTGTTGTTGTCCCATTGCGGAACACATGATAATCTTGGCATTTGCATCCTTTTCTTTAATTATTTTCGTTGCTTCTACACCGTTCATTTCCGGCATCGTAATATCCATCGATACAATTTCTGGCTTTAATTCCTCGTATAACTGAGCAGCTTCTTGCCCATTTGCTGCCTCACCAACTACTTCATGACCTAAATTCGTGAAGATATTTTTTAATTGCATGCGCATAAACGCAGCGTCGTCTACAATCAATACTTGAGCCAACTCAAATCCCTCCGTTATTTGACCAAAAATTTATTCTGCTGCTACATGTTGTACTTCTTCTAATTCATGTAAACTTAACACATGGTTTAAGTCTAATAACAACAACATGCCTCTATCCTCTAACTTTGCGACACCTTTCATGTATTGATAATCTACACTCTTGACAAGCTCAGGTGCATCCTCAATACTATCTGGGTGAATGTCAATAACATCAGTAGCTTCATCAACAATGAGTCCTAAACGAAAATCACGGACATTCGCAATTAAAATTCTGGTTTGTTCCGTTGGCGCAGCCTCTATCAATCCTAATCTTGTTCTTAAATCGACAATCGGAATGACACTTCCGCGCAAATTAATGATTCCTTTAATAAAATCAGAGGTTTGTGGCAAAGGTACGATCTCTTCAAACCTTTCAATGGAAATGATCTGCTCAATATTCGCCCCGTATTCCTGGTTGTTTAATTTAAAAATAATAGTCTTCGTCATTGTTTGTACCACGATTCCATCACCAACCTGTTTATTGATTTAATAACAGTGACATTTTCATATCACCGATACGCTTATAATGAATGGCTACTTCTAATACTCGCTTAAATCCTGTTAACCTTGCCTCTCCACTGATAATAGTGGGATGAGTAATGTCTGTTTCAATACCGGCGTCAGCTAAATGTGTAGACAGACCCCCTGCAAGCATATTGCCTAATTCACCGGAAAATGAATCGAGCATTTCTGCTGATAATTGCATGCCATACAACGCTTCGCCAATCGAGCTAAATACGGAATGGCTAGCCTGGATTAATAAATCACCTTTAAAGGTGCCGCTGTACCCGATAAGAACACCATACTCGACACTTAATGGATTTGTTGATATTTTAGGAGATTCGAATTCATGCTCAACAGGTACAACACTTTTAATCGACTTCACCGATCCATTATATAATTCTTTAATTATTTCGTTCACATTCACTTCCGTTGATGATGCCATTTTCATTTCTCCTATTCATAACTAGTAAAATATAATCAGTTCTTACTTCTCATAATACCTAATTGTATACCAAGTTACAACATCATCTCATTAGTTTCTAATATAAATGTGACTTTATGGTATAATTATATCATAAAAACAGGAAAATTAATAAGTATTTATACCTCATCAGAAATAACTTTTTCCGAATTATGATTACCTGTCAAATAAAATTGATAAATTTCAATATCGACCGATTCAATTTGCACCTATCATATAGATGGAAGATTGGCCTTTCCTCTTCTAAAACTACCTATAATATCGAATATGTAAAGTAGAACTTGGAACTGTTTAACAATGTGGTAATTTTGATAGGTTGTATATACGTAGCAAAGCTCCGGAAATATGCTTCAGTGAAGTGCTATACCGTTAGAAACAGCTAAAAGCAGCAAGTGCTAAGCAAAGTGTTATATACAAATAATATTTCACTATATCCATTCTCACACTTAAGTTGTAGAATCTGTACCATAGCGCAGGCCAACCATGTAGACTCGAGGTCACTGAAAAACTTATTATGGAAATTTATTCTCCCACTAATATAGCTATGCCCCACAGGACGCGAAGTGGTTGTCCGGAGCGGTCTCCCAGCACATGAATCATTTCAAAATTACATCTAAACTACTTTACATAATCCATATTATAAGAACCCCTACATCTTTTTTGTGAATGCTTGCTACTGCCATTCGACTTGATGATAGTAAAAATATAAAAACTACCGAAAAATCAGTGTTTGCTGACTTTTCGGTAGCTCTGCTCGTTAATTTATTGATTTACTCTAACTCAGCTACAATCTCTTCAATTTTTGCAAGTTCGGATTGTAAACCGCCACCACTCAAGTACCAAAGCGGTCCATCTAAATAAATAATATGATCATTTTTGTAAGCTGTAGTTTGTTTTATAATGTCATTTTCCATATCAGCCTCAATATTGGAATCCCCACCAATTGCTGCTGTACGGTCTATTACAAATAATACTTCCGGATCAAATTCCAAAATCGCTTCGAATCCAAAGTTCGAGCCATGTGAAGATGATTCAATATCTTCCGTTACCGGTTGGAAACCATGTACATCATAAACATAGCCAAAACGGGAATTAGTAGCGAAACCAGATAAGCTTCCTTCGTTATACATCGTTACTAAACTTGTCTCAAATTCACCTGCTAGCGTGTTGACCTCTTCTAAAGCTGAATCGTACTTAGCAAGATACTCTTCTGCTTCCGCTTCTTTACCAAAGATTTGCGTTGCAATATCTACAGATTCCATGAATGTATTCCAGTAATCATCTTGTTGAGTACCAACAAAGACAACATTAGGTGTAATTTCTTTTAATTGGTCATAGAATGCAGATTGACGACCAGAGATAAAAATGGCATCCGGCTCTAAAGCAGCTATATCTTCAAGTAAAGGCTCTTTTAATGTACCAATATTCGTATACTCATCTCCTGAGTAATCTTCAAGATGCTCAGGTAAAGTAGAACCTTTTGCAACACCGACAATACCTTCCACCCCAAGTGAATCTAAAGTGTCCAAGAAACCATAATCAAAAACGACAATTTTTTCTGGCATTGATTCGAACGTTACATCTTCAAAATTATATGTGGAGCTTCCATCTCTGCTTTCAGATGAAGAAACGGTAGATGAAACTGTCATTGGATATGTAGAACTAGCTTCGTCAGTTGATTCTTCTATAGACTCTTCTGAACTTTCGTTATTACCTTCTTCTGTTGATTGTTCTTCTTGATCCGCAGTTTCTCCACTAGCAGAATTATCTGCTCCTCCGCATGCTGCTAAAGCAAAGATTAGTGAAACTAATATAAAACTCAGAAATTTCCAATTTTTCATTTCCTGTATTCCCCCTACAATAATAATATATATCTCGTCGATAATGATAATCGTTATCATTGATAACAATTATCATTATATGCAAATGCTTTACCGTTGTCAATGATTAAGTGTAATATTTTTGAAATATTGTTGTAGATATTGTTTACACCTAATCGTTTTGCAGACTATTATGCCAGTTTTTTTATTGTGAGGGGGGGTTTGTGATCAATCGCTGACTTCAAATTCGCAAAAAGAATGTAACCTTTCTGTAAATTACTTCTTTGTAAAATAGTTTTATCAATAAACGCCTTAATTGCTTTGATTAAGGCATTTATTTCTTCATATATATTTATGACTGCGCATTAAAATATACACATATTCGGCAACCGTTCTGTTCCTGAACCGGAATATCCATATCGTAAATATCCCGGAGAGCTTCGGAGTTAATAATGTCGTTTGTCGGCCCGTTTTTCACTAATTTCCCATCCTTTAAAGCGACAATACGATCTGAATAAACGGATGCGAAATTAATATCATGTAACACAATCACAACTGTTTTACCTAGCTCATTAACAAGCCTGCGTAAAATTTTCATAATTTGCACAGAATGCTTCATATCCAGATTATTTAAAGGTTCATCCAATAAAATATAATCAGTATCTTGTGCAATTACCATTGCGATAAACGCACGTTGTCTCTGTCCTCCAGAAAGTTCATCAATAAATTGATCTTGCATATCATGTAAATTCATATAATCCATCGCTTGATCTACAAATTCTTCATCTTTTTCAGTTAGACGACCTTTCGAATATGGATAACGACCGAATGAAATTAGTTCACGGACAGTTAAACGGACATTTGTATGGTTCGATTGTTTTAAAATTGAAACTCGTTTTGCAAATTCGTTCGATTTCCATTTTTGTACATTTCCCTGATCCAGTAGGACTTCACCTGTATCTGCTTCTAATAATCGACTTACCATGGACAGCAATGTTGATTTACCTGCACCATTTGGACCTATAAATGATGTAATGGTACCTGGCTCAATCGTTACAGAAACGTCTTCGACTACATTTTTTTTACCAAAACGCTTCGTTAATTCCTTTATTTTTATCATTATGCAGCCCTGCTTTCTTTTAATAATAAGTAAATGAAGTAAATACCACCGATAAAGTTAATCATTACACTTAACGTGGTACGTAGTTCAAAAATATGTTCGACAAGGAATTGTCCTCCTACTAAAGCGATAATACTAATTAGACTTGCACCTAAAATTAAGATGGAATGTTTATATGTTATCAAATACTGATAAGACAGATTCGCGACAATTAATCCTAAGAATGTAATGGGACCAACTAAAGCGGTCGACGTTGCAATCAGTACAGAAGATAAAATTAAAATATTCATTACCATACGATCATAGTTAATTCCAAGGTTCATCGCATTTTCACGGCCTAGTGACATAACGTCCAGTTTATCCATAATTCGATAGCCATAAATAAACGTAATAATTAAAATAACAATAGAAATGTATAGCAATTCAGCTTTAACTTTTGTGAAACTCGCAAATAACATCGTTTGTAAGCTTAAATATTCAACTGGATCGATTAACACTTGCAAAAACGTTACAAAACTACCTAAAAGTGTCCCTAATATCATGCCGACTAATAATAATAGATAAATAGGATGCTTATCAGATCGGAATAGAAAACGATATAAAATAAGCGCAAATAAAACCATTGCAATAATTGCGGCTCCAAAATTCAAATATCGATTTACCACCCAGATCGACATGGAACCCGAAAAGAAATATATCAATGTTTGGACTACTTCATACATGGAATCCATTCCCATTATTGATGGAGTCAAAATACGGTTATGAGTTATGGTCTGGAACACAACGGTAGCATAAGAAATCGCTACTCCTGTCACAATCATCGCTGAAATTTTTATGACACGTTTGGGGAAAGCATAATCAAAGCCGCCTTTAATATCATAAAATGCATAAAAAAGTATCGAAATGATTGCCAGCACCAATAAAAAAATTAACTTCGCACTATTTTTTCGCATATACTCTCCCCCTAAGTAACATAATTAGGAAGATCGCACTTCCGATTACAGCAACGGTTACGTTTACAGGTATCTCATAAGGATGAATGATGATACGACCCATAATGTCACAAATTAATAGAAATACAATCCCAAGTACCATTGTATGGGGAATGGTTTTTCTTAGATTATCCCCCAGATAAAGAGAGACAATATTAGGGACAATTAGACCTAAGAATGGTATCATCCCGACAGTTAGTACGACGGATGTAGATATGATTGCAACTAGAACGAGCCCAATATTAAGCACGAACTTATAGCTTAATCCGATATTTTTGGCAAAATCCTCTCCCATTCCAGCAACTGTAAACTTGTTCGCATAAAGGTATGCCAATACAACTGCTGGTATACTGACATATAACAGTTCATAACGACCAGAAATAATTAATGTGAAACTCCCCATCAACCAAGATGAAATGTTTTGAAGAATATCTGCTTCATAACCAAAAAAAGTCGTTATCGATGATAAAATGTTTCCATACATTATCCCGATTAATGGTACAAAAATAACATCTTTAAATTTTATACGATCTAAAATTTGCATAAAAATAAATGTTCCTGCTAAAGCAAATGCAAAACTGAAAATAACTTGCTGTGTATATGTAACATTCGTTAAAAACAGCATGGAAATCATGATTCCTAATTTCGCCGCATCTAATGTTCCTGCAGTTGTAGGAGAAACAAATTTATTACGACTCAAACTTTGCATAATTAAACCCGCGATACTCATTCCTGCCCCTGCCATAATAATCGCCAACAACCGAGGTACTCTACTAACTAAAAAGATTTGAAACTTATCAGAATGAAAGTCTAGCAAATCACTTACTTTAATATCTATCGCACCTACAAAAAGCGAAATAAATGACAGGATAATGGCACAAATGATTAATATCCATAATCTCATGTGCATTCCTCATATCCTGTTATTTTTTGCATCTAATTGATAATGATCATCATTATTAACGCAATAAATTTAATTATAGCTTTAAGGTTAAATAATATCAAGTTCCTATTTGTCTTTATAAGGTACAATTAATCATCGTTTATAAATGTTAAGTATGATATGTACTTAACATATTGTTCGTATATAACGGTGTTATCGGCTATAATAACTAATGGTATATTGATATAGAAAGGAAGAAATCTTTGATTGTTATTATCGATAATTATGATTCATTTACATATAACCTTGCACAATATTACCGGCAACTAACGGATACAGTACGTGTCATTAGAGTCAATGAAGTCACGATCGAACAACTTGCACAAATGAAACCTAGCCTGATCGTTATTTCACCTGGTCCTGGTGCACCAGAAAATCAACCCGTTTGCTTCGATATTCTGGATCACTTTCATCCTACTACACCGATATTTGGTGTGTGTTTAGGAATGCAAATGATGGTACATTATTTTGATGGAAAGGTGAGCAAAGCGACTGCACCCATGCACGGCAAGACTTCTGTGATAAGCCATACTGGTACTGGTGTTTTCGAAGGGGTTCCTAACCAGATTCGTGTGACCAGATATCATTCATTAGTTACCCACTACATTCCTGAACAGTTTGACATTACTGCACTAACAAGTTCGAATGAAATTATGGGTATCAAACATCATCATTTTCAAGTGGAAGGTATTCAATTTCACCCTGAGGCTATTTTAACGGAATATGGTTTTGACATGATCCGGAATAGTTTCAATCAAGCAATGGAGAGATATACATGACACAGCCATTATTGCAATTCAATTTTGATCATGATGTCCAACAATTTATCGATCCTGTCCAGATTTGGAAAACAGATAATATCCATCAAATACATCGTATTTTCCAAGAAATAGAAGCCTATTTGAATAACGGCTATTATATTGCAGGATTTGTCTCATATGAAGCAGCACCAGCTTTTGATCCAGCTTATGAAGTAAATACAGATCACAAATTACCGCTTGTCTGGTTTGCTGCTTATGACAAGATGGTAAACGATCAAGAAATAGTCGCTGAACAATCATTACAATATTTGTCTGATTGGCATAATACAACGGACTTCCAACAGTATCACAAGCATATCAACCAAATTAAAAACGCGATTGCTGAAGGCAACACCTATCAAGTTAATTACACAACACGACTCGAAGCAACCTTCAATGGCTCTGCTTATCACTATTATCAGCAGTTACTGGCTAATCAACACGCTTCCTACAGCGCATTTCTAGACATTGGTTCGCAACAGATCCTTTCTGTTTCCCCTGAGTTATTTTTTGCTGTGGAAAATGGCGTGATTACAACAAAACCGATGAAAGGAACAATAAAACGAGGAAAAACCTTTGAAGAGGATCAACATTTAAAAAAAGCATTAA
This sequence comes from Gracilibacillus caseinilyticus, assembly GCF_022919115.1. Classification (NCBI taxonomy): domain Bacteria; kingdom Bacillati; phylum Bacillota; class Bacilli; order Caryophanales; family Bacillaceae; genus Gracilibacillus; species Gracilibacillus caseinilyticus. The sequence goes on from NZ_CP095072.1 coordinate 4,037,632, forward strand.
GACATTCCAAGAAGGATCAGGCTGAAAATGTAATGATTGTTGATTTATTGCGAAATGATCTTGGAAGAATAGCTAAGCCAGGAACGGTTCAAGTCAAAAGCTTATTTGACATAGAAACATATCCTACTGTTCACCAAATGACTTCGACCATCACAGCAGAACTGGAAACCGAAACAATTTTTGAGTGGTTTCGAGCATTATTTCCTTGCGGTTCCATAACAGGCGCTCCTAAAGTAGAAACAATGAAATATATTGCAACACTGGAAAATACACCTCGAGAAGTATATTGTGGAGCGATTGGCTGGATTAGTCCTGATCGTTCTGCTACATTTAATGTCCCAATTCGGACTGTTATTATCAACGAAGGCAAAGCAACATATGGAACCGGTGGCGGAATTACTTGGGACTCATCAAGTAAAGGTGAATATCAAGAACTACAGCACAAAGCGGAAATACTAAAACAAAAACGCGAAGAAATTTCATTAATAGAGTCCCTATTATTAGAAAATGGGGAATTCCCTTTATTAGAGGAACATATGTCAAGGCTTGCTAATTCAGCTCAGTATTTTGGTTTTTCTTTTTCTGAAAACAACGTGCGCACTAAATTACTGGCTTTAGCAGCTGAATATCAGTCTGATACCTACAAGGTCAGACTTCTGTATCACCGTAATGGTGAAATCAAGATAAACAGTCAAGTGATTGCCACTGTTCAGCAACCAGTTTCCGCTATAATTGCGCCGTTTCCAGTTAATAAAGACGAGATTTATTTGTATCATAAGACAACAAGAAGAACGACATATGACAGCATTTCTGAACATCAGCCTGCAAACGCATTTACCTCATTACTTTGGAATAAAGATCGTTATGTAACAGAATTTACGATTGGAAATGTTGTGATCGAGAAAAATGGAGAATTTTTCACCCCCCCTGTTTCGGACGGATTATTGCCAGGTACTTTCCGTCAGCGCTTACTACAGGAAAATAGAATAAAAGAGAAGTCCATCTTAGTTGATGATTTAGGCGACTATGATCAGGTCTGGTTCATCAATAGCGTCAGAGGCTGGTTAAAAGTAACTATTTCTGATCCTTTTTAAAACAAATAGGTCGTAGAATGATGCGAGATTTGTTAAAATCAAATTAGTCATGTTTTAGAGGAGGTAAACGAATGAACGCTTATGAACAATATATGAGAGAAATTGCGCAACCTATGCGTGATGAACTAACGAACGCTGGCTTTAAAGAACTCGTTACACCAGACGAAGTCGATGAATTTATGGATACTAATACAGATTCAGCCCTTATCGTCGTTAATTCTGTGTGTGGATGTGCTGCAGGATTAGCAAGACCAGCAGCCATTGAATCACTTCAAGGAGAAACAAAACCATCCCAATTGGTGACAGTTTTTGCTGGTCAGGATCGTGATGCAACAGCAAAAATGCGGGATTATTTCAAGGATGTGGAACCCTCTTCACCTTCAATGGCCCTTGTTAAAGATGGTCAATTAAAGCACTTCATCCCTCGTGAACAAATTGAAGGCTATGAAGTAGAAGACATCGTTTCTCAACTGACAGATGCCTATGCAAAACATTGCTAATAACATCTACAAAGCCGAGTAGCCATACTGCTCGGCTTTTTTATTATGCTGTAAATATAAAGTGTGAAACAACTATACATATAATAAGGCTTTCTACGTCCTTATAAAATAACAGCTTGTAATCGCTCAGTATTCTAAAACTTATAATTGCTTCGAAAAAGAAGAATACCTCTTTATATCGTATTGTCATTCATACCTTTTTGATCCACGATCATTCGTTTACTAAAAAGATAGGAAAGATCAGGCTTAAAAGCGTCCGATCCTTGCTTTGTATATATTAAAGTTACCTATAATACGGATTATGTAAAGTGGAACTATAATACAAAGTGGTAATTTTGAAATGTTTTAGATGCTTAGCAAAGCTCTGGAAATATGCTCCGCGAACTGTGGGGCATATTTCCGGAGCTTAAAGGAAGTGCTACAACGCATGAAATAGCTAAAAGCAGTGGTGCTAAGCATTATGTTTTTGAAAGTAAAACTGATAATATAGATGGACACTTCAGTTTACCAGTCAATATACAACCTCATGACTCAATTGTTGAGCCTAAATACTAGCGTAGACCAACCACGTAGACTCCCACGGAGTGGTTGACCGAAGCGGAATACTACCACATTTTCTATTTCAAAATGATTCCAACTCTAGCATTACATAATCTGTATTATAAGAATTGTCACTTCTTCTTGAGCATGAATCTGCCATTCGCCTTTAAGAATATACTTCTATACTTTCTTTAAGCACAAAAAAAGCAAGTGAGCATGGACTCACTTGCTTTTTTATTTATTGTGCAACACGACGTACATAACCAGAGAAAGTAGATTTCCAGTAACCACTGCTCATACTCTCAATTGCAACACCAGATGAACTTTGAGATCCGATAAATTTATTGTTTCCTAAATAAATTCCAACATGACCGTTTGTTTTGTATGTGTTAAAAAATACTAAGTCGCCTGGCTGCATGTTACTTGAAGATACTCTTTCTCCAACCGAAGATAATGCAGATGTACTTGCAGGAATACTTATTCCAGCCTGGCGGAATGCCCAGCTTACGAATCCAGAGCAATCAAAACGACCATTTGCAACATCATATGCAGTTCTGCCTCCACCGAAAACATAAACGGAATTACCGATATATTTATTACCTGCTGTCATAGCAGTCTGAAGTGCACCGCTCCCTGCTGATACAGGTTTAGATGATTCACTTGCATACTGGTCAATCACATTTTTGCTGGAGCTGCTTGATGATGACGATTGACTACTGCTAGTTGAAGCGGCTTGCTGTGCTTCTGCTTCTTCTAATGCTTTTTGTTTTTTTGCTAGTAACTCATCTTCAATTTTTAAATCATCAAGAATATCGCTATTTTCTTCTTCTTTTTGTTGTAATTCTGATTTTAAATCTTCATTTTGTTCTTTTTGTGCAACAATCTGTTGTTGCATTTCTTCATACTTTGCCTTCATGTCTTCTAATTCTTGCAATTTTTCATCATGTTCTGCTTTTTCTTTTTCGATCTCTAATTTATCTTGCTCCTGGCTTTCTAACAGGTTTTGATCTGCTTGAGTAATCTTATGTACTAGTGTAGCTCGGTCAATAAGATCCAGAAAACTTTTGGCACCAAAAATCACTTGTAGATAGCTTGAAGAACCGCCGTTTTCCTGTAAAGATGCAATTCTTTCTTTTAAAATTTCATTACGCTGATCGATCTTTTCCTGGATGGTATCAATATTAGACTCTAAATCTTGTACTTCCGACTCTACATTGTCCATCTCTTTTTCCGTTTCTTTAATCACTTTTTCATTGTCTTCAATCGCTTCATCAAACCGAGCGATTTGTTCATTTAAATCAATCAATTCTGTTTTAATTTCTTGAATCTCTTGCTCTTTCTGATCAATATCAGATTGTACTTCCGAACGCTGTGACGAAATCTCTTCCTTTGTTTCTGCACTTACCGATTGAGCAAAAAACAGGCTGGAGACAACTGTTAAGACAACAACTGAATCTTTCACTAAGACTTTCATTTCTCTCATGAGACTCCCCTACTTTCCACAAAATTAGTTATCATTATTTCTTTGTATTTATGTACTATTCGTGTTTTGTATTGTATGTAATCTTGTATTCTATCTTTAGAACCAGACTCATTGTAACACATGTAGATTGCAGTCATATTATATGAATATTACAATTGTGTTTCAAAACTATCAGTTATTATGTTATTTTGTGTAGAAATCAAGGATAATTCTACCATTACAAGCACCAAAATATGCCAATGAATATGCTTACATCCACATTACTCCTGTTACAATTCTATTCATGTTACACTTCAACATGTCGAAATATAGTAGGACAAGCATAGGATATAATAGGAAATCGGCAGCAGATCATCAAAAAGTTGAATAGAACTAATAACATTGCAAAATGTTGAAAAGCAAGGATATATTTACAACAAAAGACCCTGAAATTGGATCACCATTCTATTAAATCCTGATCATAATAGTGTTTTAATAGTATTATAGTGCGAACATTATCGATTTGTGTAGGCTTTTCTCCTTAGACAAGCAAATATCAACAGATGCGGATAGAATATTCGAGTGAATCTCCGGTGTCACTTTAACTAAAAATCGCTTCAGAACTTGATAGCAAAACCTTAAAAACATCAAATTCTCCCGATCCTAACTAACTTGAGTATCTTCAGAATGATTTCTTCTGAGATTCGCTTTTGAGTGTGATTAAATGCTAAAAAAACACCACCAAATAATAATGATTCATTACCATTTGGTGGTGTTGCTTTTTATTCTTCTGCTAATGCACTGTCGTCATAAGTTACCTTCTTTTCCTGGATTTTTTCAAAAGCTTTTTGAGCAGGTAGCATGACCGCAAGCGAAATCAGACTCATGCTGAAGAATAGCGCCCATCCTTGGAAATGCCATAATATAAACGTAATGCCAAATACCCCTAGCATCATGATTAAAGTCTTTAACGGATTTAAGATCATGATAAAAAAGGCACTTTTTACCACTTCTAAGAGTCGCATCTTGTAGTGTACATATACCGGGAACACATACAAAAAGGTTAATCCCGCGAGAATGCTGACAAACAAAAACGGCACTGTCAGTATCATAACAAAATCATTTGGTGCCAACGTGATGAATACAAAATCCAAATATAATACATAAGCGATTGCAGCAAAGATATAACCTAATATATTTGCCTGCACAAACGATGCTCGAAAAGACTGCCAGAACGTTTTAAAAAGAGGAATATCAGTATAGCCGGTTATCCATTTTCTCGTGACAGCAAAAACAGCAGCTGTTGCTGGAAAAAGTCCTGCAACAAATAAACCCAATATGGTAAATCCAATCCATAATACATTCAAATATGCCATTTTGCTTATCCATTCAAAAGCTTTATTTAACGCGTTCATACTAATATCCTCCTTCTATGCTCGATATATTAGAATAACTCGGTATTCGCCTAGTCTTTTAGTTAGTGCCGTAGTTTCTCTTATACTTGGTACACTCTGAATTTTCACTACGTCGTGCTTCATCATTGCTAAAATTTTATGCTTTCCTAACGCGCAAAGAAAGGTGTTACCCTTTCAAACCACTTGTACTGATTCCTTCGACAACGTAGCGTTGGAAAATAAAGAAGATGACAAAGACCGGTATTAATGACACGACGGACATGGCAAACATGGCGCCCCAATTCGATACGGTTTCGTTACTTAAAAACATATTTAACGCCATTGAAACAGTATATTTTGATGGACTGTTCAAATATAATACTGGTCCAAGTAAGTTATCCCACGTCCAATAGAACGTAAATATTGCAGTAGTTGCTAAAGCTGGCACAATTAAAGGTAAGATAATTCTTCTGTATATGCCAAACGTATTACATCCATCAATAATCGCTGCTTCATCTAATTCACGTGGTATTGTACGGATAAATTGCACCAGTAAGAAAATAAAGAACGGATGTCCAAAAAAGGCAGGAACGACTAACGGTTTTAATGAATTCAACCATTCTAACTTTGCAAAGATAATGTATTGCGGTATCATTACTACTTCATATGGAAGCATTAATGTCATGATCATTATCGCAAACCAGAATCCACGCCCCGCAAACTTCAATCGCGCAAACCCAAATGCTATCAACGAACAGGAGATTAAGTGACCAATTAATACTAATGCGACAAACACTGCTGTATTCGTAATAAATGTGCCAAATCCATAATCACCAAACCCTTCCCAACCTTGACCATAATTGCTTAATACAAATGGATCCGGTAAAAGCGAATCAGCCGTTACGAAAATGCGTTCACTTTTTTTGAAAGAACTCATTACAAGCCAGGCAACAGGATATAATAACAGGATGGCAAAGCCACCGACGATGACATGATATATTAGTTTTTTTATGTGTTTTGGTTTCATCGATTATTTGCCCCCTTCTGATTCATAGTGCACCCAGAATCTGGATGTCATAAAAATAATAGAAGTTAATATCGCAATAATCAACAGCATTACCCATGCCATTGCGGAAGCATATCCCATATGGAAAAACTCAAAACCTTGCTTAAATAGATACAACGAGTAAAGAAGCGTTCCGTCCAGTGGTCCACCAGTACCTTTTGAAATAATAAAGGCAGGAACAAATGTCATAAATGCTCCAATCGTTTGCATAACCGCATTGAACAAAATGACAGGACTGAGCATTGGAATCGTAATGCTAAAGAACTTCTGAAAGAAACTGGCGCCGTCTACACTGGCCGCTTCATAATAACTTTGCGGTATCGATTTTAAGCCGGCTAAGAAAATTAACATCGAAGAACCAAATTGCCAAATGGACAGGAAAATAAGCATCCATAATGCAGCAGTCGGATCCCCAAACCACCTGACAGGATCAATTCCCATCGACATCAGCGCAATGTTGACAACACCATCATCACCAAAGATGTTACGCCACATAATCGCAACTGCAACACTTCCTCCAATTAAAGAAGGTAAATAATATAATGTGCGATATAAGCCGACTGCTCTTGAAGCCGTATTCAATAACATCGCAACGATTAACGCAAATAGTAATCGTAAAGGCACACCAGCAAAAACATAAATAAATGTAATCTTTAATGAGTGTAAATACCTTGGATCAGCAGTGAACATCTCTTTAAAGTTCTGTAACCCAACCCAACGTGGAGAGTTAAATAAATCGTAAGAAGTAAATGAAAAGTAAAAAGAAGCAACAATAGGAATAATAGTAAATGCAAGGAATCCAATAACAAAAGGGCCAATAAATAGATATCCCCAAAGGTTTTGCTTCATATTTGTCTGCATTTTGTAAAGCTCCCTTCTATTATCAACGATGGTTGGAAAAACAATAGCTGACCTCTTCTGGATCAGCTACTGTCCTTCACAACTTGATTAATTGCCTAAAATACTTTCAGCTTGTGTTCTGAATTGTGTGGCTGCATCCTCTGGTGAAATTTCACCATATGCAATTTGCTCTTGCAGTCCATCAATTAATTCGATAACTTCACCTGCTCCAGCTGGATCTGGAGCACCCATTGCAGTACTGTTTTCTTCTGCCCATGCAACATATTCAAAGACTTTTGCCTGTGCTTCAGAAACTTCACTTAATAAAGCATCTTTTACTTCTGATGAAACTGGCACACCACGGTCACCTAGAATTAATTTATTTGCTTCTACATCATTGATAAAGAAGTTAATAAAATCAGCTGCTGCTTCTTTTTGCTCTGAGTTCTCAGACACGGAGAAGAACATACTAGGTTTTAAGAACAACCCTTGGTCTACATTCGGACCTGGTGTAGGAGCAAATTCAAAGCTAGACTCTGAAATATCTTCTAATCCTACAAACTGGTTAGACCATTGGAAGATACCTACTCCTTCTCCTTTGACGACTGGATCATCTTCCGGACCTGCTAATTGTGCTAAGAAATCAGGTGTTGGTGTTGCTCCTGATTCCACTTGTTCCTGGACCATTTTAAAGAAGTCTACAAATAATTGATCATCTTCATATCCTAAACCGCTTCCATCTTCAGCGTATAAGCGTTTCCCATTCTGACGTAAATAATAATTAAAGAATACATCTGCTTTCAAGCCGTTATCGAAATAATAGCCTGCATCTACCGCTTTCTGAGAAATTTCTTGATATTCTTCCCAAGTCCACTCTTCAGGGAATTCATCATATCCTAATTCAGACATTATTTCTGGGTTATAATGAAAACTTAAAGCATTTACACCAAGGTTAAAACCATAAACACCATCGCCGACTTTTCCGCCGTCAATTGCATTTTGTGAAATATTAGTATCATCAATGTTACTTCCAATAAAAGGTGATAAATCCGCTAATTGATTATTTTCTGCATATTGTGAAAGATAAGATAAGTCCATTTGCACGATGTCAGGTAATTCGTTTGCTGCTGCTTGTGGTGCTAATTTTTGCCAATAATCATCCCAACTTGCATATTCTGGTTCGATTGTGACGTTGGGATGTTGCTCCTCATACAATTTAATTACTTCTAATGTATAATCATGTCGTGGTTGTGAACCCCACCAAGCAATTCGTAATGTTACTTCTTCATCCCCAGACTCGGCACCTTCAGAGTCTCCATTGTCTGCAGTTTCTTCAGATGCATTATCGTCACCGGAAGTTTCTTCATTTCCACCGTCGCCGCTACATGCCGCAAGCCATAAAATCATCATCATTCCTAACAGTACTAACAAAGATTTCTTCATTTCTTACCCTCCCCTTTTTAATAACGCTGTAAGCGATTACACTTATATATTATCAAAAGATTTGAAGAAATAGGATCTAATTATCAGTGCTAAATGTTCAAAAATCAGTGTTAAACCATTAAATAGCAGAGAATTCTTTCACTTAACCTGATTTAATCCGCTCTGATGGAGAATACCCTTTCATTTTTTTAAAGATTTGGCTGAAATATTGCGGGTTATTGCCGAAGCCTAATCTTTCTGCTAATTCAAATACTTTAATGTCCCCTTCTATCTCAATAATTTCAATCGCTTTATTTATCCTGGTATTGGTAAGAAACGCAGAGAAACCTTTTCCTGTTTCCTTCTTAAAGGTTTTGCCGAGATAATCAGCATTCATAAACAAACGGTGATTCGCTATCCATTGTAGTGAAAGTTCTGGATTAGCAATTTCCTCTTCGATAAATCCGAGCATCTGTTTAACTGTTTTAGAATATTTACTTTCTTGGCTGGACATCTGAATTAATCGATCATATAACTGTCCAAAAAATACCGTAAAATCGGTTACATGATGATAATCCTCCATTTCGCTTATTACTTGGATATGATCCTCTGTCGATCGATGACTTAAGCGTTGAACGATGAATAAATAGATTTGAATAAAATATCCTCTAGCTCTTTTTGGCAAGACATAATGTTCTCTTAATTCTTCTTCTAATTGTTGGAAATAAGCTATCATTTCTGGCTTTTTGCCTTCTCTCATACAATTCAAAATTTTCTCGAATGAAAAATCAATACTCTGTACAGTTCTGTTAAGGTAAGGATACCAACGCTTATGATCAATAAATTGCTGTTTTGTCCGATAGAACACTTGAAAATTCATTTCCTCTAAACTTGGAATACCTTGTATATTATGACGGCTAAATGCTCCTGTTGTAACTGTTGTATGAGTAAAATGGTGGAGCATTTCCTCATCTTGTAAAAATTGCTTTAGGTGATCACAGTCGTTAGAACGCATCAGTAACATGATTTTATTATCTATAATGTTTGCAAGAACTGATTCGTGTAGGAAAGTACTTTTTATCGAATGTTTTAACGAGACTAATTGATCATAGGCCACCTTTTCTTTCATATAAATCATTGCAAATAAGCAAGATTCTCCTTTATAAAGTTCCTCCATGATTGATTTCAGCTTCGTTACCGCATTTAAGTTTTGTTGTGGATGAGTAAATAACTGCTTTAGTGCTTCCTCGTATTCATTTATCATTATTTTTGCATTTTCTTCTTCCATTTCTTTCACATATGCTGAGGACTGTTCTTCTTGTTGTTTTTCTTGAACAACATCTGCTAGTGCTTCGGCAATATTATCCTCGTTACATGGTTTTAGTAAATAATGTTTCACTCCAAATCGCATCGCTTGTCTGGCATACTCAAATTCATTATAGCCTGAGATGAAAATCCATTTGATCTCGGGATATTCCATTTGTGCTTTTTTGACTAATTGCAGACCATCTAAACCAGGCATTGTAATATCAGTAATCACAATATCCGGCTGATTTTTGGTAATGAAATCGTAGGCTTCCAGGCCATTTATAGCTTTTCCGATTAATTGTGTCTGGTATTTGTTCCAATCGACAATCGTTGATATACCATCTAAGATCATCCGTTCATCATCTACTAATAACACTTTGTACATTTTCTTTCATATCCCCCTTCGGCAAAATAATGGAGACCTCTGTTCCTTTCCCCAATGTACTCTCTATATATAAGCCATATGCATCTCCAAACAGGAGTTGAACTCTTTCATTTATATTGCGAAGACCTATACCAGTCCCTTTGGATCGATAATTTCCCTCCTTGATCTGATCGACATATGACGGAGACATCCCTGGTCCATTATCTATTAACTTAATGACTAAGTTTTGTTCTACATAAACTATTGATAAATGAATGCTGCAAACTCCAACCATCTCCTGTAATCCATAGCGAATGGCATTTTCAATGATTGGTTGAATGATAAATTTTGGCACTTGAACGTCTAACAATGCATCCGGGATTTCTTTAGTAAATAATAATCTGTCTTCAAATCTGTGTTTTTGAATCGTTAAATAATGGTCAACAACTGATATTTCTTCTCGTAAAGAAATCAAGTCATCTTTCATATTTATTGAAGCTCTCAATATATAACCTAACGATTCTGCCATCTGAGAGATCTTTTTTTCACCAACGACCTTGGCAGACCAGTTAATCGAATCAAGCGTATTATATAAAAAATGTGGATTAACTTGTGCCTGAAGCGTTTTAAATTCAGATTCCTTTATCAATAATTGCTTTTTATAATTCTCTCCGATTAAATAATTAATCTGATTCATCATAGTTTTGAAATTTTCATGCATTTGACCTGCTTCATCTCTATTTAAATTCTGATCAAATCCGACATCATAATAATCAAGGTCGCCTGTTTGTACTTTTTTCATTTTCTGATTTAAACTTTCGATTGGATTAACGATCGTTCCGGTAAATTTACTTCCCAAAAAGATCATAATAATAAAGAGAATAAGATACGTTATAAATACAGCAGTTCGTGCATTATTGATGACAGAAAACAGATTACTGTATGGCGTTACTATCATATACGTCCAATCAAGATGACTAGCTTCAGCATATGTCAAAAAGTACTTCTCGCCATCCATATCGATAATTTGATAACCTGATCTCCCTTCATTGAAATCAGTTGGCTTTATGGAAGCTATATCATCCTCGTTTGTAAAGATTTGATTTCCATTATTATCATATATTAAGAAGGATGTTTCTTGATCTTTAAGATTATTGGTTAAATCAGCCATAATCCCTTCAATGTCTACTCGAACAGCAACTGATCCAAGTCTGGTAAATGAAAAATCCACAAAATCTCGTAAATCCCTAACTGCCATAATCGTTTTATCATTCTCTGAAGGTGATACCCAGTTCACACCACCTTCTTTTTCCGCTGCCAATCGTTTCAGCCTGTCTAACCGGTCTTTTGAAAGGGTTACCGGGGCCGTTCCACTTGCATACTCCTTGTCTGCGGTATCATACACCTGGATTGACTTTACATACTTATTTAAGCTGCCAATATTCAATACACGCTGACGTAAATTCATCCCAATGATGAACTGATTATAGCTGTTATCTGTTTCTTTTATTTCTTTTAAATACGATTGCACATACACATCGGTTGAAATCTGATAAGACAATCGTTCCATTTTTTTTAATTCTGCCTCCACTGAATTTGCTGATACTTGTAAGGATTGTGCTGATTGAAGATATATTTCTTTGTTATATAAATGAAATGCATATTGAAGGATCGATAGTCCGCCGATACTAAACGCTAGTAAAACAAGAGAAGTTAATATGACCATTTTGTATTTTAAGCGCAAATCAAGATAATATTGTACTATTTTTTTTATCATAATCACCATCCTGTGATACCGTTTTCATTTTTTCTTAATTATATGGATATTACCATCGATCGTCAATTTAGAATCGGGAATACTTAAGAGGATGGATCATCGGCATTGATTAATATATTTTATAACGTTTTACTAGTACAATTATTCGGAAGTAATATCAGTTAAAAACTTTCCGTCCCATGAAACATTGCTTCATTAACCAATTTTAAGCAAAAGCATTTGATCAACAAATACTTTTGCTATTTATGAAATTTCCTAGGCTATAATATTGGTGACAACAGCCTTGAAATCCCTTCTTTTATTTTAATAATAGTGGACCTTTTCTTATACCGCTCTATCGTTATCTCTGAACAGTAATTGCGATCTTCTTGAAACATATCATATAGCTGCTGAGCTATTTCTTTTTGATATACAATGGCATTCACTTCAAAATTCAGCCGGAAACTTCTGGAATCAATATTCATCGTTCCGACAGACGCTACCTCCCCGTCTACCACGATTGTTTTAGCATGGAGAAAACCTTTCTCATACAGTAAAATCTTCGCACCATAATCCAACAGTTCTGCAGCATGTGCCCATGTTGCCCAGTATACGAAAATATGATCTGGTTTATTTGGAATCATAATTTGCAGATCTACTCCAGCTAGAAGTGCCATCTTGCAAGCGTCCATAAAACTGTTATCTGGAATGAAATAAGGAGTTTGAATGAGTACTGTTTCCTTTGCCCCTTGAATCAATTTCATATACATAATTTTTAAATGCTCCGTTCTGGAATTAGGGCCACTGGAAACGATCTGCAATGGGATATCACCTGCAGGTTCAGCCTGATTAAACAAAAAGTGATCAGAGAAACCTTTTTTATGTTTTCCCGCCTGACGCCAATCAAGAAAAAACCTGACTTGAATATCGTTCACCGCGTGACCAGTGATACGCAAGTGTGTATCACGCCAATATCCAAATTTTTTGTTATGACCAAGGTACTCATCACCAACATTAAATCCCCCTATGTAAGCGACTTCCCCATCAATAATGCATAATTTACGATGGTTGCGATTGTTAATGCGGAAATTGATAGGTCTGATAATAGAAGGAAAAAAGACCTCTACCTCTCCACCAACCGATCTCAAAGATTGAAAGAAATGAGGTGAAATTTTTTTCGAACCAATTTCATCGTACAATAACCTAATTTTCACACCGTTCTTCGCTTTCTCCGTTAATATATCTCGTAATTTTTTTCCTAGGGAGTCAGTTTGAATAATATAATATTGAATGTTTATTTCTTTCTTAGCTTTGTTTATATCATGAAACAATGCATCGAATTTTGCTTGTCCATCATGATAGATCTGTATATCATTATCAGTAGTTATTAGAGAATTGGAAGAACGTAAATTCATTTGAATTAAAGCTGCATATTTCTGAAAATAGAATGAGCTGTTTTGCTTTTTTTCTTCAATCATACGAAATTGCTGATCTACTTCGGATTGCAGAAAATGTTTCTCCTCTGCAGTCAGATGGTAGAAATTTTTCTGTTGTACCTTCCGACCGAAAAATATATAGATCACAAATCCTGCTATCGGGATAAATAAAAGGACAAGCAGCCAGGCCCATGTGTAGCCTATATCTCTTCTTTCAAAGAACAATACACCTGCAGATAAAATGATATTAAAAACGGTAATGATGGAAACAACGAGTGCGATAATACTACTGGTATCCATGATTATCTCCTTTACTTGTTACATATGGCATTCAATGTTGACTTTTATAAAGCATCTTTATTTTGGAATACGAGCACTGTTCATGTTCACAAATTTTCTGATTACAGGAAGAACACTGAGTCGCATCGTAATATCTCGTAATAGAATTCTAAGACGAGTATCAGGAAGGAAATAGTTTGCAAATTTTCTCCCTGATGCTTGTGTTTTACGGATTTGTGTTTTTAGATTCTGTTCATATTTTATTAATGCTTGCCTTATATCGTTGCTCTTCTGCAGATTTTCAGCTAACACATAACCTCCTGTCATCGCCAGCGAAGCACCTTACCCTGCTACTAATGAAACAGCTTGACACGCATCACCTACGAGGACAACTCTATTTTGGCTCCAGTGAGTCATATCTACTTGTGAAATCTCATCAAAATAAAAGTCAGAGGCAGCATCAAGATTTTCTAGCAATTCAGGGACGATCCAGCCCGTGTGCTGAAATGTAGTCTTTAATTCCTGCTTTGCATCATCCATTGACAAACGCTCCGGCTTCTTGTTAGCCCGATACAGAAAGCCGCTAAACGATCACCTCTGATAGGATATACAGAAGCTTGTAAATCCGGAGCATACAACGAGTATAAAGCATCTGTTTAGTCATGAAATCTACTTGAATCGTCTAGAATATAAGAAGCCGTATAAAACCCCAAATGTTTAATATATTTCCGATGTTCACCAAACACCATAGAACGAACTTGAGAGCCAATCCCATCAGCACCCACTAACAGATCCGAGGTCTCGACCTTTCCATTGCTAAGTGTTACATGAACTTTATCATTATCTTGCTATACTTTATTTATCGTTGTACCAAATTGAAATGTTACTCTGTCTTTTATCAGATGATATAATACCTGTTCCAAGTCCCCTCTCATAAAGTTAAAATGACGGTTATCAAATAATTCTCTTAATGACGGATAAGACAGGCTAAATTTTATCTTTCCTTCCTTATTTAAAAAGGTCAACCCTGATATGGGATAATGAATCTGTCTTAGTTGACCAATTATCCCCATTTTCTCCGTAACATCATAACCTGGTCCAAAAAAGTCCAACATATACCCTTTCGTTCTTAATTCATTGGATTTTTCGATTATATAAACCGAATTACCATTCTTTTGGAGCCAATAGGCTAAGGTTAAGCCCGCTATACCTCCACCTGCAATCATTACTTTCATGAAATATCCCCTCTTCTTCCCCAACATCAAAAAAAGGGCTGTTTTATCCATTAAACAGTTGATTAGCAGCATATAACAAAAGGTATTATTTCCCTGTAATTACTACCTATATTATAAAGTGTTTTTAACATGTTATCCAATTATATAATCTCGTTTATAAATTAGTGATCACCACAAAAAACTGAATAACCATAACAGTCTAGTCATCCAGTTTTCATTCATAATGATGGTATTTTCTATTAGAATCAAAAACGTTAGGAAACTTGGATATTTCACCTAAAACAGTTCCATTCACGATATGTGCCCCTTGGAAAATTAAAAATCCTTTAACGATTTTTCTTTGAGGACAACATGACTTTCGTAATTATTGATCTTATAATCTAATCAATCTAACGCATTATTCATCTGATTAATTCGCTCTTGAAGTACCTCTCGTTGATCCATTAACAGTTCAACTCTGGCTGTTATCGTGTCATCTCCAGCTCGAAAAAGGGTTATATACTCAATTAATGTTTCAATAGATAGTCCTGCATTTCTCATTTATCTACTAAACCCTATCCACTTTATATCTTCTTCATCAATGGTGCGAACACCATTGTGATCACGTTGAATGGGGGGGATCAACCCGATTCTCTCATAATACCGGATTGTATCAGCAGAAACATTCGTTTTTTTGGCTCACTTCCTTCTTATTCATATTATTCACTTCTTTCTTATAGAGTTATTTCACGGCAAATTTCATTGTAATAAAAAGTTATTAATTCTAGCTTATCACAAACAATACTACCGGTTAGAGTACACTCTAAGTCAACTGAAAAATTCTTGAATTGAAGTGTACTCCAGCATCTATTATCAAAGAAGATTTAACAAAAGGAGGAAACATGCATGTAATATACAAATGTGGGAAATACTGGTATCGATGTATCTCGAAATTGTCTTGGTTGTATGGGTTTTGGTGATCCAGATAAGTGGTTTCACCCTTGGGTATTGAAAGAAAAAGAAAGTCGGCCCATTATAAAACATGCGTTAGATTTAGGAATTAATTTCTTTGATACTGCTAATGTCTATTCAAAAGGAGCAAGTGAAGAAGTGGTTGGAAAGGCGCTAAACGACTTTGCGAATCGAGACGAAATAGTTCTTGCGACCAAAGTACACTTCGGCAGTGATCGGCCTAATGGTTCTGGACTTTCGAGAAAAGCCATTATGAGTAATATTGATAAAAGCTTACAACGACTTGGAACAGATTACATTGACCTTTATCAAATTCATCGTTGGGATTACAATTCTCCTATCGAAGAAACAATGGAAGCATTACACGATGTAGTTAAGGCTGGCAAAACTAGATACATAGGGACGTCTGCTATGTACGCCTGGCAATTTTAGAAAGCACAACATATTGCTGATAAGAATGGCTGGACTTCCTTCATTTCCATGCAAGATCATTTAAACCTTATTTATCGTGACGAAGAAAGAGAGATGCTACCTCTGTGTAGAGAAGAAAAATAGGGGTTATTCCATATAGTCCTCTTGCTGCCAGAAGATTAACTCGTGACTGGCAAGAGACTATTGAGCGTTCTAAAACAGATGATGTACAAAAATCAAAATACGATCCTACAGCCAAGCATGATAGAGTAATAATTGAACGCGTTGCCGAAATCGCATAAAAATACAATGTCCCGCGTGTTCAAATTGCCCTTGCTTGGCTATTACAAAAGAAACCGTTTCTGCTCCAATTGTCGGAGCTACGAAAGTGTCTCATTTAGAAGATGCGATAGCTGCACTCACTGTTACATTGTCATCTGAAGATATAGCTTATTTAGAAGAATCGTATTTACCACAAAGTGCGTTGTAAAGCAGTTGCAAGTGGTAGACCCATTATAGTATTCAACAAAAACAGTTGCAGAATTAATTCGGCAGCTGTTTTTCGCTAACCTTCACTATTTACCTAACAATTCACACTAAATATAAAGACATAATTATTTGGAAATAAATTCAGTTAAAAGTATAGTAATTGTAAAATATTACTAACAAAGGAGTTAACGAAATGAAAATGGAGGAAGCCGCATACTTGGCAGACAGGTATTATTGATGGTGATGGAACCATAACTCTCACACGCATGCATAAAAAAACCATAGACGTCTATGTATAACAATTGCTTCTACAGTTTTAGCACTTCTAGAATATGTACATTTAATAGCTGGTGGGAAAATCTCTAATAAGAAAAACTATAATCCTGATAGTTTTAAAGAGTCTTATGTTTGGAGCATTAAAATAAAAAGTAAGGTGTTGTGTTTATTAGAAATGATCCTTCCCATCCTTAGAATTAATAAGAAAAGAAAGCGTGCTGAATGGATTTAAAGCATTATAATACCGTCACAGTTAGAAACGGGAAATACTCAAAGCAACAATTGCAAACAAAATTGAGTTT
Source organism: Gracilibacillus caseinilyticus (assembly GCF_022919115.1). Classification (NCBI taxonomy): domain Bacteria; kingdom Bacillati; phylum Bacillota; class Bacilli; order Caryophanales; family Bacillaceae; genus Gracilibacillus; species Gracilibacillus caseinilyticus. Next base: position 4,054,757 of record NZ_CP095072.1, read on the forward strand.
GAAAGTAATTTTTTCAATCTAACATCATATTAATTCAATTTTAAAAATGTGACGTAAACCATAATGATTCCAACAATTGATGCCAAAGGGTTTCACAGACAATATAACCTAATGGTTTTGTTTAAAAAATGTAGTAATATTAAATATCACTACATTTTTCGAATTATTCGTATACTTTAGGAAAGGTTATCGTTTATTTTTTATTAGCAATTATTTACTAAGTCCAGCTCATACACTTGGAATTTTTCATAATATTCATCATTAAATATTCACTAAGGTTGATTATAAAGTACGGTAATTATTTTTATAATTGGACACATAAAATGTTGAATATTCTAAAGCCTCTATCACACTTTTTGATTCCTGTCCTCACAAATGACGAAAGGGAGATTATGATCGCAAGAAGGTACCACATCCACCATGTCATTCACCATAATTTCCCACGTGTTTTACCACTTGATTTCAGTTTGAGTTTAATTACCAATATAAAAAACGCGAAGAAAAGGCTTATTGTTTCTGCAATCATAACTGATTGAGGAATTACATTATTAATGAATAGTATCGTTGTACTATGCAGCAAGACAAAGGCATTGTTCACAGAAGAAGACCACATTCATAGTTCTGGACAGTAAAATGAAATTTAGAGATATTAAAAGAAAAATAATTGCATATCCCAATGGTTGTTAATTTAACCAAAATAGGGAGATCCGTTGATCGGATCTCCCTTTAATTTCAATTAATTTTTTTAACTTAGAATATCCAACCAAATCTTAATTGAAGTTCCCAAAATTAACAATGCTAATATCCATTGTAGTAGTTTCGTATTTACTTTCTGTCCCATTTTCGCTCCTAAAGGAGAAGCAATTAAACTCGCTATAACCATAATAAACGCAGGAAGAAATTCGACCTGGCCAGTTGATATTTTCCCAACTGTAGCACCAATAGATGAGATGAACGTAATGGCTAAAGAGGATGCAATTGTCACACGTGTTGGTAACCTTAAAATAACTAACATAATTGGAACCAATAGAAAAGCCCCTGCTGCTCCAACAATACCGGCCCCTATACCTACAATAAGAGCAAATACTGCTGCTAACCATTTATTAAAAGTAACTTGATCTGGGGGGATATCATCTCTACCTTTTTTCGGTAAAAACATCATAATGGCTGCAAGCAATGCTAAAATACCATACACAAGGTTTATGATTTCTCCAGACATCATCCTTGAACCATAACTTCCTATAAAACTACCAATTAAAATACTTATTCCCATAAAGGTGATAAGTGTCTTATTTAAATAGCCACCTTTACGGTAAGCCCATACCCCACCAAGCGTTGCAAAGAATACTTGTACAGCACTAATACCTGAAACTTCATGTGCACTAAACGCTGCTAATCCAAATAATGGAGGAATATAGAGTAACATTGGATATTTTATGATAGATCCACCTACACCAACCATACCGGATATATAGGAACCAATGAAACCTATCAGAAAGATCGTTACGATAAATAGTAAATCCATTTCGTTTTACCTCCTATACGATAAAAGGGAACCTTATTGGTCCCCTTACATTTTTAGCCTTTTTTAATCCAGAACTTTAGTACACCAGCATCTTCTGAATCTTTTAGTAACTTATGACCACCTGACTTTGCCCATGCTGCAAGATCACTTTTTGCTCCTTTATCTGTCGCATGAATTTCTAAGACCTCTCCTGCTTCTAATTCATTGATTGCCTTTTTTGTTTTTACAATTGGCATTGGACATGCTAATCCTTTTGCATCTAATACTTTTGCTACGTTCATGTTAACATTCCTCCTAATATATATTTGATTTATCGAACAGCACAACGGTTTGGACCAATTTCCATCTCACGTTGTTTCTCATCATCTGGACTGATTTTCCCCATGTTTGTTTCACGGATTTCTTGGTAAGCATTTGGTTGTGGCGGTAAATTTTCCGTCACTAATTTTCTAAACTCGTTTTCGTCTTTCATGTTTAACCCATGGTTTTGAGTAAATAGAGTACCTAATTTTGCAGAAATACTACCGTCTTCATTTAATTCGTCAATAATCATAAAGTGGGCTGGAAGAACAATAAGTTCCTCAGACAATTCTCTGTAACGTGAGTAAAGACTTTCTCGTAAATCTGTTACCCAATCTTCTGCCATACCTGCTAAATCCGGTCTACCGATAGAATCAATGAATAAAATATCACCTGAAAGTAAGAACTTTTCATCGACAACAAAAGAAGTTGAACCAATCGTATGGCCTGGAGAATATAAAGCATGAATATTGATCGTTGTGCTACCAATGGTTATATCAATACCACCTTCTAATGACTGATACTCAAATGTAACATCTGTTGCATCTTTTGGCGGTAACCAGTACTTTCCATTTGTTTTTTCGGCTATTACTCTACCACCTGAAATATGATCCGCATGTAAATGTGTATCAAATACTTGTGTAATCGTTGCACCAATCTTTTCTGCAAACTCCGTATAGACATCTGTCATTCTTGATGCATCGATAATGGCAGCCTCACCATTTGAAACGATCATGTAAGATAGACAACCTTTTCCAATACGAACAAATTGATAAAGGACTCCGCCATTTTTTAGGTCCCCTACTTTAATAGGCTCTAAGTGTTCACTCCATGCCTTCATACCACCTTTTAGATAGGCAACATTTACCCCCTCTTCAGAAAGCATGTCAGCAACCATGACAGATGAACCCTCTTTTGCACATACAACTAGAATTTCTTTGTCTGATGGAAGTTGATCTAAGATACCTTCCACTCCATCTAATAAATCGAAATAAGGTACATTTAAATAATCAAAGTTTGCTCCTTCAATTTTCCAATCACTAAATGCATCTTCATTTCGGACATCTAAAATAAATAATTCCTCTTGGTTAATTACTTTCTGTGTTATTTCTCTTGCAGTCATTTCTCTTACACCCATTCAAATACCTCCATCGGTATAAATTCAGTTAAAAAAATATAAGATATTAATCAGTTGTTAAAATGTTAATGTTACATCAGCATCTTTTGCAAACTCAAGGAACGTTACGGCTCCCCCAACCTCAATACCATCTATAAACGCATCTTTCTCTAATCCCATAACGTCCATTGTCATCTGACATCCAATGAACGTTACACCCATTTCTTTTGCCATATCTACTAATTCTGGGATAGAAGGAACCTTTGCTTTTGTAAAGTCTTCTACAAAATGTTCTTTTCCACCTGGCATTGGAAGTTGTCGATACCCTTCTTTATGAATCAGATTCAATCCTTCAAAAGTAAAGAAAATGGCTACTTCTTGATCTGTTGCTGCTGCAGCCGTCGCAATGTTAAATACTTTGTATGCATCAAACAATCCGCCATTACTTGCAATAATCGCTACTTTTTTGTCATCTAATATACCTCCTTCATAAACTCCTAATCTACTGTTTTTTCAGTTTCACCTTCCCAACCGCTCATACCTGGTACAACATTTATGACTTGTTTAAACCCTTGGTCGGTTAGTTTTTGTGCTGCTAAATCACTACGATTACCAGTTCTACACACGATATAAATTGGAGTCTCAGGATTTAATTCGTTTAACCGATTCTCCAACTCACCAAGTGGTATTGATTTTGCCTTTGGGATGTGACTAAATACGTATTCCGCATGCTCTCTTACATCTAGCACAATCAAATCTTCACTGGATGAAAGTTTTTGCTCTAACTCATCATTACTAACGATATGAGGGTGTTTCTTTTCTAATTTTTCTTCTCCACTTGCTTTACGAAGGTAATGCTTTAATACATCGCCTTCTTCGAGAGTTCCTAAATACTGATGTCCTGAACTTTCTGACCATGCTTTAATATCTGCCTTTGATCCTTTGTCCGTTGCTTGAACTTCTATGACTTGTCCAGCCTCTAGGTTATTCATGGCTTTCTTCGTCTTTACAATCGGCATTGGGCATGCTACATTTTTCGCGTCTAAAATAACATCTGTTTTTATCATTTCCATGTTATACAACCTCCAATTTTAATTACCGTATAGGGTATATTTATTCCTAAAAAATTTATTCGATTGGCCCTTCCCATGCAAGCATTCCACCTGTCATGTTAATCACATTGAAACCGTGGCTTTCGAGAAATTTTAATGCTTGTGCACTTCTTCCACCTGAACGACACACCATAATATATTCTTTTGTTTTATCTAGTTCATGCATTCGAAATTCCAATAAGCCTAGTGGAATGTTTATTGCTCCAGGGATTGTTCCTTGTGCTATCTCACGGGCTTCACGAACATCAATTAAATTCAATCCCTCACCAAGTAAATTTTCAACTTGTGTTGTTGTGAATTCTCTCATTCTATTAACCTCCTAGCCCTTCCAGGTGCTTACGCCACCTTTTACATTTGTTATTTGTTTAAATCCTTGTTTTTTTAATACTTTACTTGCTTTCTTACTTCTCATTCCACTTTGGCAAATAACGACTACTTCTTTATCCTTTTTCAAAGTGTTTGCCTTTTGTGAAAGTTGATGTAAGGGGATATTTTTAAAGCCAGGAATATGGTATTGACCAAATTCACCTTGTGTACGAACATCAACAAATTGAAACCCTTTTTCTTTCAATAAACCTTTTAATTGAGTTGTATTGACCTGTTTTACCCCCTTCACAGGCATAAAACGTAGGGCAATAAAAAGTATAACTAGAGAAATAATCAGCGTATCAACACTAAAAACATTCAAGGAATGACCTCCTGTTCTCTTCTAAATAGGCTACTAGATAAATAAGTTTACATTTCCTTCTTCTGCGTCACCAATGTATGCAGCAACTCCGGCGTAATCAAGCCCATCAATTAACTCTTCTTTTTGTAATCCAAGAAGATCCATTGTCATTGTACATGCAATTAATTTCACATCTTGTTCTTGTGCCATTTCTATTAGTTGTGGAAGTGGCATAGCATTATGCTTTTTCATCACATGCTTTATCATTTTAGGTCCCATTCCTGCAAAGTTCATGTTAGAAAGGCCCATATTATCAGCACCGCGAGGCATCATTTTGCCGAACATTTTTTCTAGGAATCCTTTTTTCACTGGTACTTGTGCGTCTTTTCTAAGAGCGTTTAATCCCCAAAATGTATGAAAAATAGTTACCTCATGATCGTAAGCCGCCGCTCCATTTGCAATAATATAGGCTGCCATTGCTTTATCATAATCTCCGCTAAATAGAACAATCGTTGTTTTCTTTTTCTCTGACATTCTAATTCCTCCTCATTATACCGTGTGGGGTATGTTTGTTTGTAAAAAAATTTAACCTTTCCTAATTTGGAAGATAAATACACCGTTCTCTTCTTTATAGTCAAGTAATTCATGTCCAGTTGAATTTGCCCAAGCAGTTAAGTCACTCTTAGCACCTTTATCTGTTGTATGAACTTCTAGGACTTGACCTGTTTCAATTTCACTTATGGCCTTCTTTGTTTTAACAATAGGCATTGGACATGCTAGTCCTTTTGCGTCTAAAATCTTTTCAACTTTCATTTTTATCCCCCTCGAGCCTTTAATTTCAATTACCAGTACCCGTATAGGTATATGTTATCCTAAATAAAAAAGGATGTCAACCCTTTATTATCTGCTTTTTACAAGCATGTTAACAGCCTCTTTGACCAACTCATCGCTACTTTCCACATTTTCTTCTGCTTTTCTAACACATTCTATTAAATTGGCACTCACTAAAACACCAATTGTACGATCAATTGCGGTTCTACTAGCAGACAACTGGGTAATGATGTCCTTGCAATCTTTGCCCTCTTCCATCATTCTCAAAACACCTCTTATTTGACCTTCAATACGTTTTAAACGGTTCTTTGTCTGAACATCATATTCCATACTAGCACCTCCATATTAGATAAAGATTTCATGGTCCAATTCAGTAATAAACCTAGGTGTTTGTGATTCAATAAGTTGATTATATACCCGACTGGGTATTTTGTCAACGTGTTTAAATTACTTTATTTCTAGTTACTCACACATAACTTTTCTATACCTTTTCGATTTAACTTGTAACTCTCATTACATAGTTCTTGAGAAGATAGCGAGTAACTGACTACTTTAAAACCTTTCTTTCGTAATATTCGAGTTCCAACGTTCTTATCCAGAGTATTTGAACAGATTAGGTGTAATGGTCGATAAGGAATTTCGTTATAAAATCTATTCAAATAAGCAACTGGAATGTTAATTGCTTCATTCATTTGGTGATTATATGCAACGTTGTAATCTCTTATATCTATTACAACCTTATCACTAGACTTAATTACATCACTTATATCAAAATAGGACATACATAGAACAGGAACGTATCTTTTATAAATGCCTATTAGGATAGGCATACATAATAAAATGAAAATAAAATTCATCAATACCCTTCCACTCTCCTTAGCACCCATGAGCAACTAACAACTCGCATTATATACCCCGTATAGTATATTGTCAACAAAAGGAGACATAAACTGTTTTACATCTCCTTTTTTATTATTTCATACTATACTCTTGTCGATGCATCCAATTAGACGTCGCTCAATATCTTCGGCAAGTTCCTTTATCTTAGGATCATCCACCATACTCACTAAAGCCGTGGGTCTTGGCATACCTATTTTTGTTTTACCTTGATCATCATAAACTACGATTTTACAAGGAAGAAAATATCCAACCATTTGATTTTCACTAAGTATTCGCTGGGCTTCATGTGGGTTACACACTTCTAATACCATGTATTCCTTGTTAAAGTCTAAACCCTTTTCTTGTAACTTACCCTTAATATCAAATTCCCATAAGACACCAAATTTCTCTTCCTTTAGAGTTTCTTTCAATGAAGATATGGTTATTTGAATATTATTATTGGTTTCAACCGTGTAATCAAATTGCAATAGTATTCCTCCTTATATAATTGATAATCGCAACATAAACTGCATCACTAAAGTGAATGATTGACGGAGAAAAATCATTTTCAATTAGTATGTCTTTCATTTTATCTGAAGAGATTCTTTCGTGTAATGGCGGTCCCATTTCCATTTCTATAGCTTCCCATGTTCTAATCGCTTTGAATCTAATAACTTATCTGCTTTATCGGGGTTAAAGCGATATCCTGCCAAATCCTTCACACCTTTCCAAAAATTATTACAAAAAACACATACTAAATTAAAACGATTCGCGCTATAATTCCTAGTAATCATATATGTTTTAACTAGATTTTGATTTGGGGTGATAATAAATGAATTTACTTAAACTCTTTCTAAATGAAAAATGCCCAAATTGTAACAAGACTTTAGAAACAAAGAATTCAAGCATACTAAGTGCTTTTGTTATTAAATACTGCACTAAAGGTCGTTATCAAAAAGAGTATCATCCATCTGTGACCGTCAAGTAGAATGATACAATTTTTGCTCGTTAATTTGAAACACTTTGTTGACCAAATATAGTCTTTCTATATTTCATTCGCCAACTATCTTCATTCAAATGAATAATTTCCACTCAGTGTAGTATTCGATCTAATATTGCGGTAGTAATTGCTTGATCTCCTAACAGTTCTCCCCATTCTTTTGGTCCTTTATTTGAAGTCAAAATGATGGACGCTTGATGATAAAGGTCATTAATTAAATGAAAGAACATATTTGCTTCTTGTTTATCCATTGCCATGAACATTAGATCATCAATAATGACTAAATCTGCTTCTCTAATCCTTTTCATTCTTGTTTCTGCTTTCCTAGTAATTTCTTCAGTTTTTAACACACTTATTAGGTCTCCCATGGTTGTAAGTATTACTTTGAAACCTTCGTTTAAAGCCTCCATTCCTAATCCAATGGATAGGTGGGTCTTGCCAACACCTGGCGGTCCAAGAAGAATAATATTGTATAATTGCTCTATCCAGGTTAAATCCTTAAGCTGGTTTAATTTCTTGCTGCTTAATGATTTCTGTTGTTGTATATTAAATTCCTCTAAAGTGCTATAGAAGGGAAATGTCGCCCATTTGAATCGTTTTTCCAATTGCTTTTCTTCTCTACGGTTTTGCTCATAAGTTGTTACATTTCTTTTCAGTGCTTCTGTCTCCATTACCCCTCCAGAAATTTTATTTAATGGTGTCACCACCTCATCGTAATCGGTTGCTGTATCATCGACTCGTCGTTGTCGTTTCAGGTATGAAACGATATCGCTGAAATCATTCCTTTTGATACATTCACGCAGTGATGTTTAGCGAAATTATGTTTTATAAAACCTACCACATTTTCTATTTCCATTTACTCTCGGGATCAGCTTTTCTACATCCATTTAAATGTATTTTCATGAGCTCGAATTACATCTTGTGTTGTAAAAGGTCTATCTAACCATTCTTTGTATTTGTATCTTGAATTGGCTAAAACAAAAGCTATAAAGTTAAGCTTTTCATCTCTATTATCATGCGTTTTTTGTTTAGTATGACCAAAGTCGACTTGAATTTGCTCTCCCATCGGTAGGTAAATCAGGAATAGCTTCATAATCTCTAGGTGATGTTACTTTTTATATTTGCTACTCTTCTCTTAACTCTCTGACAAAAGAACGAACTGTATTTTCACCAATCTTCAAATCTTCATGCTTTTCTTGCAGCCAATCGTGAACTTGTGCAGCTGACATATCAGGATGTTTTTATACAAATCTAAAGCCTCGTTATCTTAAGTATACTCTTCCACAAAATGACGGAATAACGGATATTTTTGTTGCGCAGAAGTGTCAAATACGAAGAAGAGACGATCACTTAATAACGTAATCGTCCCAGAAAATTTTAAACAGTATCGTTGCTGTGCAACAGAAAATTGTTTTCGTTATTGCTTTTCTTCAACATGAGTTCTAGTTTGTGGAAACTTTTTTCGTTTACATACTAAAAAGGAGCCAATCATTTGGCTCCTTTTTAAATAAGAATTAATTTATTGATTTCCCTTTTTAACCCACTCTGCCACTGTAACAGTACGCTTAGCTTGATGCTTTACTGCAGCTTCTACGTCTTCAACCATCTTACCATCTTGATCAACTGTTACACTTGTTCCATAAGGATTTCCACCTGCTCCAAATAGTACTGGATCAGTGTAACCAGGAGAAGCAATGATAGCACCCCAATGCATCATAGAGGTATATAATGACAATATTGTTGCTTCTTGACCACCGTGAGGATTTTGTGCAGAAGACATCGCACTTACTACTTTATTAACTGTCTTACCACTTGCCCATATCCCACCTTGTATATCAAGGAACTGTTTCATTTGAGATGCCATGTTCCCAAAACGTGTTGGTGTACTGAAAATAATTGCGTCTGCCCACTCTACATCATCTGATGTTACTACTGGAACATCTTTTGTCGCATCAACAGTTGATTTCCATACTTCATTTCCTTCAATAACTGATTGTGGTGCTAATTCTTGAACTTTTAATACTTTAACCTCAGCTCCTGCTTCTTTTGCTCCTGCTTCTGCCCATTTAGCTAATTGGTAGTTAGTACCACCCATGCTATAAAAAACTACAGCTAATTTTACATTCGACATATTATCCATCTCCTTTGGTTTTCTAAATAGTTTGTCTAAAAATCCCATATTTTACACCCACTTATTTTTATTTCTTTATTCCTTATAAGAACCACCTTCATTGAAAATCAACCATTTCCAATGTTGCCCTGTTCTTGGATTCCTATTCAGATAATAATACATTTAATTCATATATCTAGATTTTGAGATATAACAGATAAAAAAATTTCTTAAGATTCCCTATTCTTAGATACTAGCTGACCGAGAGAATATAGCTTACTACCATTTAAGTTAATGTGAATTGCAATAACTAATAACACAAGGTCATATACATAACCATTTAGGAAACCATCAGGCAACTTAACTGTAAAGATTGCACCAAGCATGATAAGTCCAAATAGTAGTGCAACGATACGTGTACCTAATCCTAGAATAATTGCAATACCACCTACCAATTCAATGATAGCTACAACATAAGCTAGAAATCCTGGAAGTCCTAAACTATCAAACCAACCTACTGTATTCTCTATACCACCTTGAAATTTCGCTATACCATTTGCTAAGAAGACAACCCCCAACATAACACGAAGTAACAGTGTTCCAATTTCATTTTTATTAAACATTAAAAAATCCTCCTTAATTTATCTCTACATTGAATATTCCATTTAATATATCTCTAATTCAAGATATTCGTAATAATTTTTTACATTTTTTCAGAAAATCTAGTCTACTTAATCTCTTTATTAAACACATACTGATTTCTATCTACTTTAGCTTGATATAATGCGTCGTCTGCGCGATGAATTAATGTTCTAAAGTCTCCGCCGTTATCTGGAAATAGCGCAATTCCTATACTTGAAGTTACGTGGATACTTAAACCATCAATCTCGTAAGGTTTTTGAAACATAGTATGCATTCTTTCTGCAACATCTATTGTTTCCTTTCCCAGCGTGATTTCTTTCAGTAAAACAAGAAATTCATCCCCGCCAACTCGGCAAAGTGCATCTCCATTACGAACACATGATTTTAATCTGGTTGCAAATTGCTGGAGTAATTGATCACTTACATTATGACCAAAAGTATCATTTATTGCTTTAAACTTATCAATGTCAATATACATCAATGCAACTTTTTTGTTTTCTTTCTTGGCTATTTCAATTGATTCTGTAACAATTTCTGTAAAACTCCTTCTGTTTTTCAACCCTGTTAAAGGATCTTGATACGCAAGATGTTCCAGTTGTTGTTCGTATTTTTTCTTTTCAGTCACATCCCGAAAAACAATTTGTATATCTGGTTTCTTTTTACTACCAATCGGTATTATTTTTACTTCTGCATCAATCTCTGTACCATCACTTAGAGCAAACATACCAATCAATGTCTTAGGTACTCCCAATTTGTCATCTACATATACGTTATTTATCACATGCTGTATTTCGACTCTTCTTTCACTTGTTATAAAATCCCAAATAGATTGACCAGCAATATCTTCTAGGTTTTGTTTTCCAAAAAGTTTAACAGCAGATGAATTAGCAAATTCAATCTTATTATTACGCTGTTTTACTATTACTTCTGGTAAATATTCTACAAGCGTTCGATAGCAGTATTCACTTTCTTCAAGTTGCCTCTGAATTTGTAATTGCTCCGTAAAGTCCTTATACATCCCTATTGCAAGAATTCTTTTGTCATTAACTGACCAGTAAGATGCTAAGATATCCAACATCAAATCATGCTTACTTCTTCTTTTTGCAACCTCATAAGGGAAGTCTTGCCCATCTTTTAAATTACTTAATAGACTCTGATGTTCTTCTTCTGTCATATTGGTAATGAACGGAGGAAAAGTAATATCATGTAATTCCTCTAACTCCCAGCCAAGCATATGATTGAAGACTGGATTCGCGTCAATTACTGCTCCTCGATAGTCTATAGCAAAAATAGCATCTGTTGTATTTGTCCAAATAAGATCCAATATATTATATTTTTTATTAGGTTGATATACTAAATCCATCATAGCCACCCGATTCTTTGTTCGCCAGTATTATGAATATATGCTGTTTCCACTACCTCACTTGATAAATAGTAGTCTATAGACCCAGGTTTTCCTAACACATATCCTTGTGCATACCGAATTCCTAATGCTTTTGCCATGTATAAATCTTCTACTTTCTCTAAGCCTTCTAAAATAACAATTGGATCATCACCTAAGAGCTTAATTATGGATTGAATCGCCCTTTGCTTATCAAGGTTATATGCTAGATTCTGTGAAAAATAACAATCTAGTTTTACAATGTTTGGCTCAAGCTCCATAGCGTATGGTATGGTCGAATCACCTTTACCTAAGTCATCCAATGCAATTAAAAATCCTTGTTTTTTCATGTCAGAAACCATGGTTTTACACATCAATAATTCTGCTTCTTTTCTCTCTTCCGTAATTTCAAACACTATATTATGAACAGTTGGCTTTAATGTTGATTTAAGCTGCTCTATCCCCTGTATATTAAAATTATTTGCTATGTTGGACGGAAGGATATTGATGAATAAATGTTTTCCCTTTAGCTCAGATGCACGTTCATTTATTTCTTCAAATGCTTTATTTATGGAGTACATATCTAAATCAAAAAGCTTGCCTTTTTTTTCTGCATAACCGAAGATTTTCTCTGGACTATCCATGTCTTTTGAGCGAAGTAACATTTCATAGCCATAAACCTTATTAGTAGTTAATTCAACGATTGGCTGTACCATATGGTACAAGCTTTTTTTGCTTAGGTATGGACCTAAATTTATATTATTCACCAACCACAATCCTCAACTCTCTATCAGTTAAGATCTTTCATATAAGTTTCTAAATTATGCTATAGACTGTCCGTCCCTTCCTTTCTATTCATTTAAGTCTAAGGTAGAATACCATTTACTAGCAGCCGCTACCTCTGTAGGTGTCAGTTGATGTCCTCTATCTTCCCAGTGTATATCTACTTTCGCGTTGGCTTTTTCTAGTAAAGTTTGTAATTCTGTAGATTCTACAGCTGAACAAATAGGATCGTTTGTTCCAGCTGCAATAAATACCGATTTCCCTGATAAATCTGGCAGTTTTATTCCTCTTCTTGGAACCATGGGGTGATGAAGGATTGCGCCCTTTAGAGTATTTTGGTAATGAAATAATAAACTTGCTGCAATATTCGCACCGTTTGAGTATCCGATGGCAATAATATTATCTCGGTCAAAGTCATATTCTTGCGCTGCATCATCAAGGAATTGATTCAGCTCTTCAGTACGATATACTAAATCTTCTTCATCAAATACACCTTCTGCTAACCTCTTAAAGAAGCGGGGCATTCCGTTTTCTGAAATGTTTCCACGAACACTTAATACAGATGCTTCATCATCTACTCTTCCAGCAAGAGGTAATAAATCTAATTCATTACCACCAGTTCCATGTAACAGTAGTAACGTTGGCTTCTTAGGATCTTTTCCTTTGTTAAATATGTGCTTCATTATTTATCCTCCTCTAAATCTCTAACTTTCACATTGGGCAAAGCAGCTTCTAGTTCTTCCTTTTTTCTTCTAACCAAGAAGGAAGCATAAGTTCCTCTCCTAGTTTATTGATAGGTTCATCAACAATCAATCCTGGTGGATCTGTTGCTATCTCAAAAAGAATTCCACCTTCTTCATGGAAATATAGTGCTTTAAAATAATTGCGATCTTTTATTTCTGTAGGGTAATATCCCTTTTCTATTAGTAGTGACCGCCACTTCTGAAGGTCTTCATCGTCCTTGGCTCTCCATGCAATGTGATGAACTGTACCAGCCCCCATTAAACCACGCGGAGATGGTGTTAACTTTATATCAACCGTATTGCCAAGCTCTGCTGCCGATTTGAATCTAAGGTATCCTTCCTCTTGCCCAATGAGTTCAAACCCTAATATATTCTCTAGTACATTTGCCGTTTGATGTGGCTTTGCTGAATTCAATGTAGTTCCACCAAATCCTTTAATTGCAACTTTATCGGTTATTTCGCCAAAACTCCATCTATTTATTGGTCCATTAATTCGTTCAACTAGTTCAATTGGAAGTCCGTCTGGATCGCTGAACCTAAGATATCTCTCTTCAAACCAGGTTAATTTTCTCTATTTCTACTCCAAACTTTTGCAAACGGTTCTCCCAAAATTCAATCGAACCATTCGGGATAATATAACTTGTGACTCCTACTTGACCAGTGCCAATATGTCCTTTAAGTTGTTTCTGCCATAAAAAAATGTAATTATAGTTCCAGGATCAGCAGATTTATTTCCAAAATAAAGGTGATATACTTCTGGCCTGTCAAAATTTATTGTCTTTTTTACAAGTCGTAATCCTAGTACACCGGCATAAAAATCTATATTTCTTTGCGCATCATTAACCATCGCTGTAATATGGTGAATACCTGCTGTCTTGTGCAAACTACTCACTCCATTTCTTACAAGATTATACCTAGAATTATTTCGGTCTTTCCTTAGTAAAGATTTCACCAATCTTTGCGTAATCATGCCCTGCTAACCTGCTTATGGCACCAAGACCTCTGGGATCTATTCTTCCGTTTTCGTAAATATCACTTTCAACATGATATTGAACTACTCTCCCTATCAGAAAATCACACCCTGGTGTATCTTCGTTCTCCAACTCTAATGCATGTTCCAGCACACATTCCATACGGACTTTTGCTTCCCTTATGCCTGGCACCGAGATATTTACACTTTCTACTTCCGTTAAAGCCGCCAGCTGAACCTCACTTTGACTTGGTGGTAATTTTGCTGCCGTTGCATTTATTTTTTCAACATTTTGTTCATCGACAATATGAACTACAAATTCCTTACTCTTCATGATGTTTCTAGCAGTATCCTTCTGGTTCCCTCCAGACCGTTGTATCGATAAAGAAACCAAAGGTGGATTAGAAGATACAATATTAAAATAACTAAAAGGTGCTCCGTTTAAGATACCTTCTTCGGACAAACTTGTAACAAATGCAATTGGTCTCGGTATAATACTCCCGATTAAAAATTTGTAATTCTCTCTTTCCGTTATTGTCCGTGGATCAATGGAAAACATCGAATCACTCCTTTACAAAGTTTAATCAAGTTCTTTCACTTTTATTGGTATCAATCTACGTTCTAATTGCTCTCTGTATTGTTCATACTGGGCTGGTAACATTAATTGTCCCCCCATTGTTTCATGTGATTCATCATGAGCAAATCCAGGAGGGTCTGTTGCAATTTCAAACAAGATTTCCCCATGTTCTCTAAAGTAAATAGCGTTAAAGTAATTTCTGTCTTGCACAGGCGTAACACCATAACCTTGGTCTGTAACATACTTTTGCCACTCTAACTGATCATTGTCATCAATAGCTCTCCACGCAATATGGTGAACTGTACCTGCACCTATCTGTCCATTCCCTATTGTAGTTAATTTCAAATCAATGACATTTCCAATATCACCGGAAGAACGGAAACGAATAAAATCTCCTTCTTCCCCAACTTTTTCTAGTCCCATTACCTTTTCTAATAATTCAGCTGTTTTTTCTGGTTGTTTGGATAAAAGTGTCGCTCCACCAAACCCTTTGATTGCATTATCTGGTGTTAATTCCCCGAATTTCCAATTGTTCTTGTCCCCTTCTTCTCTTTCAACTATTTCTAGGTGAAGTCCATGAGGATCATCAAACTCCAAGTATTCTTCTCCAAAACGGTGCATCTTTGTATAAGGGACGTTAAATTTTGTTAATCTATTTTCCCAGAATGTCATTGCACCTTTTGGAACGACATAAGAAGTAACTCCTACCTGACCATCTCCGATCACTCCTTGACTAGCATCTGCCCATGGAAAGAATGTAATGATAGTACCTGGTTTACCACCTTCATCACCAAAATATAGGTGGTAAGTACCTGGATCATCAAAATTAACGGTTTTTTTCACTAAACGTAAACCTAGAACTCCAGCATAAAAATCTACATTTTCTTGCGGATGACCTACTATTGCTGTAATGTGGTGAATCCCACTTGTTTTTTTAATCATTTCATTTCACTCCTATTTAATATAATTGTTGTTTTATTATTAGATATAAGTTACAAATTCATTTACAGGTTTTCTATATCCTCTCGGTTTTCTGCTTTCCACTTTTTCCTTTCCAAGTGTAATAAGTGTAATCATCATGACGACCTCGTATTGTTCACTTATGTTCAATACCTCTTTCACCTTTATAGGATCGAAGCCAATCATAGGACAGGTATCCCAACCTTTTTCTTTAGCAGCCATCATAAAAAGCATGGAAGATAAGGATCCATTTCTAATGGCTTCATCCCTTTGAAACTCTTCCCCTCTGGATTGATAAAAAGAAACAGTATCATTGACCATTAAATCATATTCTTGTTTGTTTACTATTCCAAGCAGTTTTAAGCCTTCGTAGATCTCTGCGGTTTGATGAAAAGCATTCTTATCTCCCAAAACGATAATAACTGCAGATGAACTTAATACCTTGTATTGACCATTAGCCGCCACTTGTAACATTTCCTTTTTATCTTTGTCTAATACAGTTATATAGTTGGTATGTTGCAAATTAAAAGCAGAGGGTCCCAACTTGACTAATTCAAAAATTTCATTTAATTCTTGTTTAGAAACGGTGAATTCTGGGATGAAATTTCCTGCTGATCGCCTTTCTTTTACTAACTCTTTAAAATCTGACATATCTATCCCCACAAACGATTCTTATTTATTATTAATTAATATATTACTAATTCGAGATATTATTGTAAAAAATTTACATGCTTTGTGCATGGAAGCCTAGTTTTTTCAACTGTACAATTAGACCTTCTTTTTCTTTAATGTCTAATCCCCCAAAGATTTCTTTCAAAGCTGCTTTATGTTTTGGAAAGACTTCATTTATCAGTTCAATTCCAGCTTCCGTTATGACAGCATGTGTTATTCGTCGATCTTTTGGACAAGGCTTTCTCTCTAATAATTTTTTCTTTTCTAGTTTATCTACAACATAGGTAATACTACTACTTGCAATTAAAACTTTTTCACCAATTTTTTGTATTGGCTGATCACCTTTACTATAGATTAATTCTAAAACAGCAAACTCAGTTGGATTTAATCCTAGACATTTTATGTCTTCTTCTACACGCTTTTTAATTGATTGTAATGCTCGAGATAGGACAATAAATGCCTTTAATGACAAATCCTCTTCATATTTCTCCATGTCTTGACTATCCATGATACTCATTCCTTTCAATTACCTCGAATTCGAGATAATTGTATTATATTGATTGGCATGTGTCAACCCTTTCTAAAATTGTTTTTAGTCATTTCATAAAACTTAGTATCAATTATACTACAGATTTACGTAAACCTTTAAGTGGCCAATTCAACTTCTAATAATATAATCTCCCTTTTTTTCTGCGGAAATTATCTACGGCCTTTGTAGTATGTTCCGCTTTTTGAAAACCATATAAATCAAGACACTTCTATGCTTTAGGTACATCGTTTTATAAATGAAGTTGATTGCTGAGTAGTAAGCGTCTACTACGTAATACAAGAGTTAAGCTGAGCCATTTATAAAAACTGATTATAAAATAAAATATTAAACCTTTTATCACCAGAGAAACCGCAGTGGTAAACAGTCTGTAGTTCTTTGGTACACTTTGGGTCATTTTGTGGTAAAAAACTATGCCAGAGGTGGGACATTTCAGTGGTCGTATTAAATACGACGTTACTCCTTGTTGTTCTCTTTTAGTGTTCAACAATATCCTAAAGTCAACACTGCGATTATGATTTATTAAAAAGTTAACAAAATAAGGATTTAAATCAGGTTCCCAATAGATGTAAGAATATTTGGAGATTTATGTGATATAAATTTATTGATAGTGCAACAATATACTTAGTAATAAAAGTATCGAAAATGCTTTATTTACCCCGACATATATTCTGGGGCCAATAAACAAAGACTGAAAGAAAAAAGAAACTCTTTAATCTCCCAGCCCTATCCAAACGTTCTTAATTTTAATATATCAAGTTTTTCTTTTTCCATCTTTATTCGACTAATTTCCAATTAAATTGTGTCGATTCTAAATCATCTTTCTCTCTTTTACAGAAAAAGATTGATGTTGTGCGATACATTTAGAGATGGAATACTTTTAAAAAAACCCGAATTTATTTAAATAAACAATATTGAACCACCAAAAGTTTGTGGACTTTCGTTGTAGCAATAGTTTATGCTTATTTGAATTTATTATGGTAGTTCACAATAAATTATCAAGCATAAGATTCCATAAAGTATATTCAAGCATAAGCTTTCATTTTATGAAAATTTATGCTTGAAGTAACAAAAAAAACAAAAAAACCACCAATTATGTATTGGTGGAGACGGTGGGACGTGCACTTCCATGCTTTCGACATGGCACTGACTATATCATGAACCTGTTAATCACAGGCTCTTCGGCGTATTATGCAAAATGTAGATTTTGTTAAAAACAACAAGTATTTTGCATCCTAGTACTACCTTCCTGGTAGCCTATAAGTCGATACACGGCTGTTGGATTCCTCCACATACCGCTCGGTGTTGCCTTATCACCTTTATGGTAACTTAGATTTCACCGATAAAGCCGAATTATCACTCATGTGTTGCCACACGAGGCGACTATTTACTAATCGAACCCACGTCCAGAGATATCGGCACTCAGGCGTCTACACGCATAGTTGGTATATTGCGCATTCGCCAGCTCTTCTGCCTACCAACAGGCGTCCGAGTGGCTAGCCTGATTAGTCTCTTCTATCCTTCCCCAGGCGGAGGATGATAGCGTAGCCCACTAATAAGTGAGACCCTTCAATCTACCACATGGGCGATGGTAGGAAGGATCCTTCAGCAGTGCTTACGCAGCTGCTAAAGAGTAATTGTTTTCTTTGCCAGTTATTATTGGCGTTAACGTTTTACGAGTCGTAACCTCGACGCGCAACCTGAGCTCGATCTATCCCTGTCGAATCCGTAACGTCCCCATATATAAAATAAAAGGGCAAACGGACAGAGCGAAATTGCTCAATATATTCAATTATAGATGTCCTGCCGACTTAAACTATTATAACATAAATTCTCTCTAATTCAAGGAATATGAACTGGGAATATTTAGTTCATACTATCTTTAATCGCTCGGTCCATATCACGTTTCGCCTGTTTTTGTTTCAGGTCCTCACGCTTATCGAATTTCTTCTTCCCTTTTCCTAATCCGATCAGAACTTTGGCAAACCCATTCTTAATATATACTTTAAGCGGAATGATAGAATAACCCTCCTGTTGGCTTTGACCAATCAGCTGATCAATCTGCTTGCGGTGAAGCAACAGCTTACGTGCTCTAGTCGGCTCATGGTTATATCGATTTCCTTGTTCATAAGTAGAGATGTGCATGTTATTGACATAGGCTTGCCCTTGCTTAATGGTCGCAAAACTGTCTTTCAAGTTTACTCGACCTGCTCGAATTGATTTTATTTCCGTTCCTTGTAAAACAATTCCTGCTTCAAACGTATCCTCAATAAAATAATCATGATTTGCTTTTTTATTCTGCGCAATTACTCTTCCTTCTTTTTTTGCCATAATCCGGTTCCTCCTACTGTTACGTAAAATACATTTTAACAAAAAAATGAGAAATGTGCGAATAATTGTAGAAAGAAGAACTGGGATAGCCCAAATCATGCTACATCGCTATCCCAGTAACTTGTGATTACCTTTTCTTTTTCTTCTTTTGACCTTGTTTCTTATTGTTGTTTGGTTTACTCGAATTTTGTGATTTTTTTGCCGTTTTCTTTAGTCCACCTTTATCTCGACGAGCTTGAATTACCTTATCTTCTGGCTTTGAACGTCTTTTTTTTGGCTTCATACCGACAATTTCAAAATCGACGGAGCGTTCATCTAAGTTAACCTGTGCTACTTTTACTGTGATCGCATCGCCAACTTGAAAGACATTGCCTGTTCGCTCACCAATCATGGCATACGCTCTCTCATCAAAATGATAATAATCATCTGTTAAATAGCTTACGTGTACAAGACCTTCAACAGTGTTTGGCAATTCCACAAACAACCCGAAGTTGGTAACAGAGCTGATCACACCATCATATTCTTCTCCGATTTTATCTTGCATATATTCTGCCTTCTTCAGATCATCAACTTCACGTTCAGCATCTACAGCTGCACGTTCTTTTAATGAAGCTTGCTTTGCTATATCAGGCATTTTGTCTTTCCAATGATGTCTCGTATTTTGGTCTAGTTTCTTTTCAATCAAATACGTACGAATTAATCGGTGCACAATTAAATCCGGATAACGACGAATTGGTGACGTGAAATGCGTATAAAATTCCGTAGCTAAACCGAAGTGACCAATTCCTTGTGGATCATATTTTGCTTGCTTCATGGAACGCAGCATTAATTTGGAAATAATCATATCTTCTTCTGTACCTGCTACTTCATCTAATACATTTTGCAATGCCTGTGGATGAATTTCATTGGAACTACCCTTAACAACATATCCAAATCTAGCAATAAATTCAAAGAATGTTTGTAATTTTGCTGGATCAGGATCTTCGTGAATACGGTGAATGAACGGAACATCCATCCAATGAAAATGTTCAGCAACAGTTTCGTTGGCACAAAGCATAAATTCCTCAATTAATCGCTCCCCAACGGAACGCTCCCGAATCACAACATCTTCTGCCTTACCTTCTTGATCAACCAATACTTGTGCTTCTTTAAAATCAAAATCAATAGCACCACGGCCAAAACGTTTCTTACGCAATACTTCCGCTAATTCTTCCATGTCCTCAAACATCGGAACAAGGGATTGATAGCGGTCAATTTGTTCTTGATCCTTGTCCACTAGTATTTGGTTAACTGCCTTATATGTCATTCTTTCTGTTGTATTAATGACTGCCTGAAAGATATCATGGTTGACTACTTCACCTTTTGGATTAATTTCCATATCACAACCCAATACAAGGCGATCTACTTGAGGATTTAATGAACAGATACCATTGGAAAGTCGATGCGGAATCATCGGTATAACACGATCCACTAGGTAAACACTCGTTCCTCTTTCATAAGCTTCACGATCGATCGGAGAGTTCTCCTCCACATAATGCGTGACATCAGCAATATATACACCTAGCTTATAATTACCATTTTCTAATTTTTTCACTGTTACTGCATCGTCTAAGTCCTTGGCATCAGCACCATCAATCGTCACAATCGTTTCTTCGCGTAAATCTTTACGACCTTCTAAGTCTTTTTCAGGTATTTCCTTGGAAATACTCTCTGCTTGTTTTAATACATCCTCTGGAAAATCAATGGTAATACCATTCTTATAAATGATTGATAATATATCCATTCCTGGGTCATTTTTGTGACCAAGGATATTTACTACTCGTCCTTCAGCACTCTTACGTCCTTCAGGATACTTTGTTATTTCAACAATAACTTTATGGCCACCAACAGCACCTTTTGCTTCGCCTTTCGGTACAAAGATATCATTAGGAATTCGTTTGTCATCGGCAATTACGAATCCAAACGCTCCATTATCTTCATATGTACCGATAATTTCTGATGTGAATCGTTCAATGATACGGACGACAACACCCTCCGCCCGTTTACTAGTATCATCATGATGATCCACACGGACGAACACTTTATCGCCATTCATTGCAGAACCAAGATCAGCATGGTTAATGTATACATCCGCCATTCCTTCCTCTTCTGGAATCAAGAAGGCAAAACCTTTAGCATGCATTTGAATACTACCGCGTATTAAATTCATTTTCTCTGGTAATCCATAACGGTTTTTACGAGTCCGAATCAGTTCTCCGGCGTTTTCCAGCTCATTCAAAGCTTTCATTAATTCAGTGAATTGTTCTGATTCATCTAATTGCAATACCTCTTCGATTTCTTGAACCGATAAAGGTTTGGTGGCATTTTCGTTAAAATAGTTGAGAATTTGTTGTTGCATTGTTGACATGATTTTTACTCCACCTCTTTCTCTTTTTCTCTTAGTATGGGCTTTTACCAGTCAAGTGATGCGAAAAAAGCAGCGATATCTTCATGTAATTGATCTTTTGCTTTACTGAATGTAATCGCATGACCAGCATTTTCATACCATTTGATTTGTTTATTGTTTGATTCAACATTCTCATAAATATAATTCGCGCTGTCAGGATTGATCATTTCATCCTGTTTAGCTTGTGCGACAAGGGTTGGTGTATACAACATATCGATATTATCCTTTACCCTTGTAATGGATTTTTCAATCTCTTTAAATAAATCTTTTGAATCGTCTAACAGCTGTTCTGTCTCTTGTTGGATGGTTAATTCATCTTTTCCTTCCAATTGTTTAAATTCTTTGGCAAAGTGTCGGAATCCAATTGTTAATTGTGATTCATTATCAAAGAACATTGGTGAACACATTGTCACAATTCCTTGAACAGGATTATTACAAGCAAGGCGTAACCCCAATACTCCACCAAGTGATAAGCCGACGACCGCGATCTTTTGATAACCTTGTGTTTGTAAATACTGATAAGCATCTTTTACATCTTCCCACCATTGTTCCGCAGTTGCATTAACTAAATCTTCAGGCGATTTCCCATGTCCACGATATATAGGTGCATAACATGTATAGCCCTCGCTATTTAAATGTCTGCCTAACATCCGCACATCAGCAGAATGTCCTGTGAATCCATGTAGTAGTAATACCGCACGTTCGTCTCCTTTAAACATAAACGGTTCTGGCTGTTTTCTCTTCATTGTTGTTCTTGTCCCCTTTCGATCTTTCTAAATATTTCTAAGTGTACTATATTTTACGTAATGTTACGAAAAAAAAACACCCTCTGCAATCCGCAAAGGGTGTTTCATCATGATTGTATTTTTTTATAAAATATAAGCAATAGCAAAAGTTAGCACGAACAGAATTACAGAAGTAATGATTGTGCCTCGGTGTAAGACAGCGTCTATCCCTCTCGCTTTTTGCTTACCAAAAAGTTGTTCAGCACCACCAGAAATAGCTCCAGAAAGTCCAGCGCTTTTTCCTGACTGTAATAATACAAATACAACTAATACAATAGCATCAATAATTAATAAAGTCATTGCAACGGCCATCATGTTGCAAACCCCCCTTAGACGTACAAATCAATACTTACAATGTAGCAAAAAGAAACCAAAATGGCAAGCTATTTTTACAGGATTCGTGGTAAGATGTAGAAAAAAAGGAGTTCATTTTAATGAAAGATAACCGTTTTTGGCTTGAAACACACGATCGGCAATCACTGTATGTGAAAAGCTGGCAAAACAATGCGGAACCAAAGGCAGTCGTTCAACTGACACACGGTATGGCAGAGCATATCGAGCGCTACTATGATTTCGCCGCTTTTCTTACTGATCGTTCATTCATCGTATATGGCCACGATCATCGCGGTCATGGTCGCACTGGGGAAAATGCAGATTCACTTGGACATATAGCAGATCATAATGGTTTTGCTAGTATGGTTAACGATGCCATCACCGTTACAGAAGCGATCAAGAAAAAGCACCCAAGCCTCCCCGTTTTTCTTATTGGACACAGCATGGGATCTTTTATCAGCAGGCGTTATATGACCCTCAGACCTGAACTTCTTGATGGTGTTGCGCTGATTGGCACTGGTTTTCAATCAAATGCTTTATTACACACAGCAAAATTGCTAGCCAAAATGGTTTGTATACTACGAGGCAAAAAAACACCAGGAAATCTGTTGCATAAACTATCTTTTTTTGGCTATAACAAGTATACAGAAAATAATAGTGAATTTGACTGGCTTTGCACGGACCGGGAAATTATTGATCAGTATAAGCAAGACCATTATTGCGGTTTCACACTTTCCAATCAATTCTTTTATGATTTATATGACGGACTGCTTTCCATTCAATCCACCAGACAAATAAAGAAGCCATTCAGTGACTTACCTCTACTTTTATTAAGTGGAAAAGAAGATCCGGTCGGAAATTATGGCGATAGTATCAAGAAGGCTGTAACCTTTTACAACTCGATAGGAATGGTAAACATGGAGTGGAAATTATATAAAAATGGAAGACATGAAATATTGAATGAAACGAACAAAACAGAGATTTTTCTAGAAATTGCTACATGGATTGAAAAGCAAATGGCTTGTCACAAAGACACACAATCCGTATAATGAGCATGTTACATGATAATATCCCTTGAAATATGACCTATATTAAGAGTAAAATTAAGGTGAAGTATTATCTTAAAACAATTTTTATTAGGAGGTTTTTTATAATGGCAGTAGAAAAAACAGTAACAATTACAGATGAAACAGGTGTACACGCACGTCCAGCAACTGTACTAGTTAATAAAGCAGGTAGCTTTGCATCTGATATGAACTTAGAATACAATGGCAAATCCATTAACTTAAAATCTATCATGGGTGTTATGTCTCTAGGTATCCCTCAAGGTGCAGAAATTAAAATTATTGCAGACGGTTCTGATGAGCAAGAGGCTTTAGATGCAGTAGTTGAAGTTATTAAATCAGAAGGTCTAGGAGAGTAATTCATCCATGAATCAATTAACAGGTATAGCAGCATCGAACGGAATAGCTATTGCCAAAGCATACAAATTAGCTATTCCGGACCTTTCTTTTTCCAATGAGAAAGTAGAAGATACAAACGCTGAAAAAGATCGTTTAACAAAAGCTCTAGACATTTCTAAATCAGAGTTAGAAAAAATCAAAGAGCATGCTCGTACCTCACTAGGGGACGAGCATGCAGAAATTTTTTCAGCTCATTTACTCGTACTTAGTGATCCGGAATTAATTAATCCGATCAAGGATAAAATTGAAACGGACAGTGTTAATGCGGAATTTGCGTTAGATGAAACCGCTCAGATGTTCATTCAAATGTTTGAAACGATGGACAATGAATATATGCGTGAGCGTGCCGCTGATATTAAGGACGTTACCAAACGTGTAATGGCCCATTTATTAGGGGTTAATTTCCCTAACCCCGCATTAATTGACGAAGAAGTTATTGTCATTGCAGAGGATTTAACACCATCTGATACGGCGCAATTAAACAAACAATTTGTACAAGGTTTCACTACGAACATTGGTGGCCGCACATCCCACTCCGCTATCATGGCTCGCTCATTAGAAATTCCGGCAGTCGTTGGAACGAAAAATATTACCGAGCAAGCAAAAGCTGGAGACATGTTAATTGTAGACGGAATCGATGGAAAAGTTATCATTAATCCAACTGAAGATGAAATTGCTAGCTATCAAGAGAAGCAGCAACAATTTGAACAACAAAAGCAGGAATGGGCGAAGTTAAAAGATGAACCTACTGTATCAAAAGATGGTTCGCATGTTGAGCTGGTAGCGAACATTGGTACACCAAATGATGTAGAGGGTGTTATGAATAATGGCGGCGAAGGTGTCGGCCTTTATCGTACAGAATTCCTCTATATGGGGAAAAATGAGCTTCCTACAGAGGACGAACAATACAATGCGTACAAATCTGTTTTAGAACAGATGGGCGATAAACCGGTAGTTGTCCGTACATTAGATATTGGTGGGGACAAAGAGCTTCCATACTTAGAACTGCCAAAAGAGATGAACCCGTTTCTTGGCTATCGTGCCATTCGTTTATGCTTAGAACGTGATGATATTTTCCGTACACAATTACGCGCATTGCTTCGTGCCAGCGTCTATGGAAACTTAAAAATCATGTTCCCGATGATTGCTACTCTCGATGAATTCCGTCAAGCGAAAGCAATTCTTTTAGAAGAAAAAGCGAACTTAACGAATGAAGGAATCAAGGTTTCCGATGATATCGAAGTTGGTATCATGGTTGAAATCCCTTCTACTGCGGTAATCGCTCGTCAATTCGCAAAAGAAGTCGATTTCTTCAGTATTGGAACGAACGATTTAATTCAATATACGCTCGCAGCTGACCGTATGAATGAACGTGTTAGCTACCTTTACCAACCCTATCACCCAGCAATCCTTAACCTAGTGCATAATGTGATTGAAGCAGCACATGCAGAAGGTAAGTGGGCTGGTATGTGTGGTGAAATGGCTGGCGATTCCATCGCGATCCCTATCCTTTTAGCATTAGGCTTAGATGAATTTAGTATGAGTGCAACATCTATCTTACCAGCACGTACACAAATCCGTGATCTTTCTAAAAAAGAACTTGCTTCTTACAAAGATCAGTTATTAGGCATGAGTACTGCTGATGAAGTGGAAGCATTCGTACGCGAAAAAACGAATCAATAATTTTTTGGACTCAGACTTATGTCTGGGTCTTTTTTATATAGTCAGCTCCAACAATCGGGCAATTTTTCAAAATACAGTATTTGTCCTGCTTCTTATAACAGTTATGTTCACTAAATTTATTTCAAGATTATTATTTTAAAATAAGGCATTTGCGTGGCAAAGCTTTAAACAGTTAATAGCAGTGGTGCTTTGCATTATGATTTGTGTACAGGTCCTAACATTTCTAGCTACTTCTTAATTTTGATAACTTATTGTTGAAAACCTTATCATTTATTGTAATACAAAAGACTTGTACTGACAAGTCTTTTGTACTCTTAAAATTTCCATTTGTTTGAACGATTCATTAACCATAAAAAATACGGCGCGCCAATGATGGCGACGATTATGCCTGATGGTATTTCCTTTGGTACTAATAAAGTTCGGCTGAGTACGTCAGCAACCATAAGGAAAACAGCGCCTAATAAAGCGGTAGCTGGCAATAATTTTTTATGAACCGGACCTAATAATAAACGGGCAACGTGCGGAGCGATCAATCCAACAAAGCCAATTGTACCTACTGTAGCAACACTTGCGGCTGCTACGACAGAAGCCAATAGCGCCAAGTAAAACCTCGTTTTAACTACCCCTAATCCTAGCCCTTTTGCCGTATCATCCCCAAGTGCAAGTGTATGAATACGATCACTTACAACATATATGATGGGAACTAAAATAACTAGTGGCCCAAGCAGATAATAGATCAATTCCGTCCAGCTAGTCGCATACGTTGTGCCCGATAACCACGTTAATGCGGAAGCTACTGCCATGTCCGACTGTACGACAATTATTTGGATAACTGCAGAACCAAATGCTGAAACACCTATCCCTAAAAGTGCCAGTAATGCGGGTTGGAAATCTGTCTTATATGCTAATGCCATCACAATTAAAAATGCGATAATAGCACCTAAAAATGCTCCCAACGGCACCCAAACAGCTGAAACAGAGCCGATATACAGAAAGAGAAGCGCTCCGACACCTGCACCAGATGTAATTCCGATTACCGAGGGATCTGCAAGCGGATTACGCAGTACACCTTGAAAGATATAGCCGCTTATCGCTAAGAGCACCCCACTTCCTGCCGCTACAAGTAATCTGGGTAATCGCAAATCAAGTGCCATATTTTTTAAAAAAGAGTCTTGATTAAAAAATATCGCCTGAAAAGTTTGGATCAGTTCCATACCATTGTTACCAGTAGCAACTCCAACAAACAGTGTGATGATAGCAATCACGATTAGAATTGGCATCATCCATTTTTGTAAAGTCGGTGTATGTAACTGGCCAGCCAAAATAGCAGTATCTTTTTGACTGTATTGTTTGTTCCTTTTCTTCATAATAAGCCAAATTAGCCATGGTGCCCCGATAAATGCGGTAATCGCTCCAACAGGTAATTCTGAAAAACTGGAATCTATCATTCGAGCGAGAACATCCGCACCTAAGAGCACATTGGCTCCCCATAAAAAAGAACCTAATATAATAACGATATGCTTTTGAAAACCAAATAATTTGATCAGGTGTGGTGCAATCAATCCGACAAACCCGATTGGACCGACAACACTAACGGTTACAGAGGTAAGAAAAACTGCAACAAGGACAGCAATCAGTCGCATTAATGGAACATTTTGCCCCAGTCCTCTTGCTACATCCTCTCCCAATTGAAATATATCAAGTGATTTTGCGATGATCATAGAAACGAGAAGACCAATTAAAATAAATGGTAAGACAAATTGAGCTCCATTCCAGTTATTTTGCACAAGCGTCCCGGAACCCCATAAAAATAAACCAGCTGTTTCATTTTCAAAGAAAATCTGCAATAACGAGGTAAATGCCGAAAACATCATGGTCACAACCATACCTGCTAATACCATCTTTACTGGACTAGCATGGACCACACCTGCTAAAGTATAAACGATAAATGCTGTAAGTACTCCACCAGTAAAGGCAATGATTAAACCACTCCATCCACTTGTCGTGGTCATAAATACACTAGCAAATACCACTGCAAAGTAGGAACCTGAGTGAATACCTAGCGTACTTGCTGATGCCAATGGATTTTTCGTTATTGTCTGCAACAATACTCCGGACACTGCCAGTGCGCCACCAGCAAGAATGCCCATCACCGCTCTTGGCATCCTTAAATAACGAATTGTATGGTGTTCGATTATATCCTGAGGATTAAAAATTGCTTGTAACATAGTAGCAGCCGAGACGGAGACACTTCCCTGCTGTAAATGAATAAATAATAGAAAAAGTAAAAGGACGGTTCCCCCTCCAAAGGTAAGAACCGTTTTCCAACTATATGAATCTTTCATTATATTCATGTTATCACTTCGCTTGCACTAGTGCTTCCTTAATTTGATTGGCAAATACTTCTGCAGATAAAGGACCACCAAATGTCCATGTGTCTCCAGGCAACTGATATGTTCTGTCTTCTTTTACAAAGGCAAGTTCTTCCCATGCAGGATTTCCTGCCAAATGATTGGTAAAAATATTGTCATCTTCTTGCACAATATAAAAAAAGTGAGCATTTTGTACCGTTTGTAATGCTTCCACACTTGTTTCATCGAAGCCATAGACTTGAAAACCATCGGATTGATAAGCATTTTCCAATCCTATCTTCTTCATGATTTCTGTTGCCATTGCGTTATCTTTGAATAAACGAATAACTGGTGAATTTTCAGAGCTGTATGCTTGTGATAAAACAAATTGCTTGTTCCCAACACCTGCGTCAGAGATTTCAGATTCAATATCAGCATACGATTGAGATAAATCACCCAGAATTTGGTCAGCTTCTTCTTCTTTTTCTACTAATTTAGCAATCTCTTTAAAAGTAGCTTCCATTTCTTCATATTGTGTGCCTTCCCCTTCTTCCGGGTATGCGTTATAAGCTAATGTCGGTGCGATATCTTTTAAGCTGTCCAGAATCTTCTCATGCCGAGAACTTGATGTAATGTGTTTCATACGCTTGCACTTTTTGCGGTCGTAATCATGGAATTCTTTTTGAACACGTCTTCTCACTCGTTCTAAAGCCCAATAAATATACCGACAAAAGTGGAAGCGATCTGCAATGATGATGGGGTTCCGCAAAGCCTTTTGAACTGCTGACTTAAAGCTTTAGCTCATATCCATGACAACCATCTTTACTTGAGATCCTTTTTTAGCTAAGTACTTTTTAATCGTACGTACAGAGCGATTCGGTAATATATCAAGCGGGACACCTGTTTCTCCATTTGCGATGATTACTTGGTATTTACCTTCTGTTGTATCCCCTTTATATTCATCGATAGCTATTACTGGTGGTAACGTGTCCACTTCTTTTAAACTAGTAGCTGCTAGTTGATCAAATCGACGAATAGCTGTTGTTTGAGAAGTTCTGAACTGACCAGCAGTATCTTTAAAGTTTTTTCCCTGAATAACACGAAGCCCTAGGGCTTGATTCCATTCCTTTGAATGTCTTTGATATCGCCCTACAACTTGGTTTTTCTCAGGAAACCTCTTTCCACAAGTACAAACGTATCTTCGCTTCCTATAAAACAGATAAGATGTTCGTTCAAAGAGCTTTAAGTGTTGTACCTTTTGTATTCTATAGTCATGGACGTGGCTTGTTCTTTCCCCACAAGCAGGACAACGGTGTTTCTTAACAGGCAACTTTATATGTAAGTAAAAGTCCCCCTCCAACTCCTCCATCTTAGTAACAATAACACTTTCTAATCCTGGTAAATTCATGTTAAACTGCATGTACACGCATCTCCTATCCCTTTGGTTTGTTTCTAGTCCATTCAAGTGTAAAGGATATAGGAGCTTGCGTGTTTTATTATGCTTAATTTTTTCAAACCCCAACATATATAATAGAGCCTGCTTTTATACTTTCTTTCCTCCTGATAAAAAAGCACCCCAACTAAGGGATGCTTTTTATTAATATAACTTATTTGTTTAAGTTATAGAATGCTGTTTTTCCAGCGTACTTTGCTGTTCCAACAAGCTCATCTTCAATTCGTAGTAACTGGTTGTATTTTGCAACACGATCTGTACGAGATGGTGCACCTGTTTTGATTTGACCAGCATTTGTTGCTACTGCGATATCAGCGATTGTTGCGTCTTCTGTTTCACCAGAACGGTGAGAGATAACTGCTGTATATCCAGCGCGTTTTGCCATTTCGATTGCTTCGAATGTTTCAGTAAGTGTACCGATTTGATTCACTTTAACAAGGATAGAGTTACCTACACCTTGCTCGATACCTTGTGCTAGACGTTTCGTGTTTGTAACGAATAAGTCGTCACCTACTAATTGTACGCGGTCACCGATGCGCTCTGTTAAGATTTTATGACCTTCCCAGTCATTCTCATCTAAACCATCTTCGATAGATACGATCGGGTATTTGTTAACCATTTCTTCATACCAACCAACCATTTCTTCAGAAGAACGAACGACACCTTCACCTTTAAGGTTGTATTTACCATCTTCGTAGAATTCAGAAGAGGCAACGTCCATTGCTAATTTCACTTCTTCACCTGGCTTGTAACCTGCTGCTTCGATCGCCTCAATGATCGTAGAAAGTGCTTCTTCGTTAGATTTTAAGTTTGGTGCGAAGCCACCTTCATCACCAACACCAGTGTTATAGCCTTTGCTGCTAAGTACTTTTTTCAAGCTGTGGAATACTTCAGCCCCCATGCGTAGTGCTTCACGGAACGTTGGAGCACCTACAGGCATGATCATAAATTCTTGGATATCTACGTTGTTATCCGCATGCTCCCCACCGTTTAAGATGTTCATCATTGGAGTTGGAAGAGTTGTTGCATTGAATCCACCTAAGTAAGTGTATAACGGAACACCTAGGTAATCAGCTGCTGCATGTGCTGCTGCCATTGATACACCAAGGATAGCATTGGCACCTAATTTACCTTTGTTTTCTGTACCATCAAGTTCTAGTAAGAGTTGATCGATTACTACTTGACGAGTAACATCGATACCCATTAATTCAGGCGCGATTACTTCGTTCACGTTTTCTACTGCTTTTAAGACACCTTTTCCTAAGTAACGGTCTTTGTCACCATCACGTAATTCTACTGCTTCATGTTCACCAGTAGATGCACCACTTGGTACTAGTGCAGAGCCGAATGCTCCTGATTCTGTATAAATTTCTACTTCAACGGTTGGGTTACCACGGGAATCTAATACTTCACGTGCGTAAACATCTGTAATATAAGGCATAATTAAAATTCTCCTTTTGAATGTTTTTTTTATTAAAAGGTTAACGGACAGATAATGGCACAACTTCCTGCACACTATGCTAGCAACAGAAATGCAACTCGCTCCTGCAGAAGCTTTATTACTTGCATTTCTTTAGCGGCATACCCGTAGCCTTATCTAGAAAGTTTCCCTTTTATTTTTTAATTAAACTGTCTCCAGTCATTTCTTTCGGTTTATCAACCTGTAATAAATCAAGAAGTGTTGGCGCTAAATCAGCAAGGATCCCGCCATCACGTAATTCTATGTCATCTTTTGTTACGATGACAGGTACCGGATTGGTCGTATGAGCCGTCATTGGGTCCCCTTCAGGTGTAATGACCTCATCTGAGTTTCCATGGTCAGCTGTAATAATCGCCTGACCGCCTTTTTCAACGATCTTGTCTACAATTTTTCCAAGACATTCATCTACTGTTTCAATTGCCTTCACAGTAGGCTCCAGCATACCTGAATGGCCTACCATATCCGGGTTGGCAAAATTCAAGATGATCGCATTTTGCTCGTCTTTATCCAATTCCTCAAGCAATGCATCTGTTACTTCATACGCACTCATTTCCGGTTTCAGATCATATGTTGCTACTTTTGGTGAATCAATTAAGATTCGTTTTTCACCAGGAAATTCTTTTTCACGTCCACCACTCATAAAGAAAGTAACGTGAGGATATTTCTCAGTCTCAGCAATACGGAGCTGATTCAGGTTATTCTGTGATAATACTTCACCAACCGTATTGTCTAAGTTTACTGGTTTATAAGCGACGTAACCATCCACCGTTTCGCTGAAGTTCGTCAAGCAAACGAAATGAATGTTTTTCGGTGCCTTATCGCCACGGTCAAAATCACGGAAATCTTCATTTGCGAAGGTACGTGAAATTTGGATCGCGCGATCAGGACGGAAATTATAGAAAATAACCGAGTCGTCATCTTGAATAGTTGCTTTAGGTTTGCCGTTCTCATCAGTGATTACAGATGGGATCACGAACTCGTCATAGATTTCATTCTTGTAAGAATCCTCTACAACTTCCAGTGGATCCATATATTTCGGTCCTTCTCCGTATACCATGGCATCATAGGACTTTTTGACACGATCCCAACGTTTGTCGCGATCCATGGAATAATAACGACCAGATAATGTAGCAAATTCACCTACACCATATTCATCCATTTTTTCTTGTGCATCTTTTATATATTTTTTGGCAGATTTCTGATCAACATCTCGTCCATCTAAAAACGCGTGCACATATACTTTCTGCACTCCTTTATCTGCTGCAAGCTTTAGGACAGCATACAGGTGCTTGATATGACTATGTACACCGCCATCAGATAACAAGCCAAAGACGTGTAATGCTTTGTCATGCTTTTTCGCATGGTCTACAGCATCTAATAACACTTGATTTTCAAAGAAATCGCCATCTTTAATAGATAAGTTAACGCGTGTTAAGCTTTGGTAAACGATTCTTCCTGCACCAATGTTCAAATGACCCACTTCTGAGTTACCCATTTGACCCTTAGGTAATCCAACCGCTTCGCCACAAGCAGTTAACTGATTGTGCGCATATTGGTTCCAGTAGCGATCGAAGTTAGGTGTGTTTGCCTTTTTTACCGCATTTCCTTTTTCCTCATCTCTAATAGCATAACCATCGAGAATGATGAGGGCTGCTAGTTTGTTTTGGCTCATTTTGCACCAGCCTCCACTAATTGTAAAAAGGAATCAGCTTCGAGACTTGCACCACCTACTAGCGCGCCATCAATATCAGACTGTGAAAGCAATTCATCAACATTTGCTGGTTTGACACTTCCACCATATTGAATACGTACCGCATCTCCAGCTGTGGCAGATACAGCATCTGCTACTACTTTACGAATATGTGTACAAACTTCATTCGCTTGTTCAGAAGTAGCTGTCTTACCAGTTCCGATAGCCCAGATTGGTTCATAGGCAATGATCGAAGCTTTTACTTGCTCTTCTGATAATCCAGCAAGAGCTGCCTTCACCTGGTCTTCTACAATTGTCATTGTTTCATTTGCTTCACGTTGATCCAATGTTTCACCAACACAGATAATTGGAATTAGATTGTGTGCAAATGCTGCGTGTGCTTTTTTGTTCACTGTTTCGTCTGTTTCAGCAAACATTTCACGACGCTCAGAGTGACCAAGAACGACGTATGTAACGCCGATATCAGCAAGCATACTAGGGCTTACTTCACCAGTAAAGGCACCACTCTCTTCGAAATGCATATTCTGTGCTGCAACTGCTAATTCAGTTCCATTAGCCTTTTCTACCAATGTAGGCAAATAAGGGAAAGGAGCACAGACAACTGATTCCACTTTGTCTTGACTTACTACCTTGTTTTTTGTTTCTTCTACAAATTCAACTGCTTCACCAAATAACTTGTTCATTTTCCAGTTACCCGCTATTACTTTTTTACGCATGTGATTCACCTCTCCTATCATTACTTGTCGGTTAGTACACTAACACCTGGTAGTTCTTTTCCTTCCATGAATTCCAAGGAAGCTCCACCACCAGTTGAGATGTGGTCCATTTGTTCTGCGTAATGAAATTTCTCAACTGCAGCAGCAGAATCACCGCCACCAATTACAGTATAACCTTCTGTTTTACTTAATGCATCCGCAACAGCTTTTGTACCATTGGCAAATGTATCCAATTCAAATACGCCCATCGGTCCGTTCCAAATAACTAATTTAGAATCTTTTACGATGTCAGCATATTTTTCACGTGTTTTCGGTCCAATATCCAACGCTTCTAAGTCAGCTGGAATCTGGTCAATATTTACGATTTGTGTGTTTGCATTATTAGAGAAATCATCCGCTACTACTACATCAACAGGCATAACGAAATTAACACCTTTGTCTTTCGCCTTTTGCATGTATTCTTTCGCTAATTCAATCTTGTCTTCTTCTAATAAGGATTTACCGACCTCGTGACCTAATGCTTTAACGAAAGTATAAGCAAGTCCGCCACCGATGATCAAGTTGTCCACTTTGTTTAGTAAGTTATCAATTACCCCGATTTTGTCTTTTACTTTGGCACCGCCAATAATAGCTGTAAAAGGTCTTTCCGGGTCAGATAACGCTTTGCCTAAAACATCCAATTCTTTTTCAAGCAAGAAGCCTGCTGCAGATGGAATATGTTCTGCAATACCAGCTGTAGAAGCGTGAGCGCGGTGTGCTGCACCAAACGCATCATTCACATAGTAATCAGCAAGACTACCGAATTCTTTAGCTAAGGCAGGATCATTTTTCGTTTCACCTGCTTCGAATCGTACGTTTTCGATTAGTAAAAGGTCACCATCTTCTAATTGACCTACCGCTTCTTGTACTTCTGCACCAAATACCTCATCAGTCTTAATAACTGTTTTGTTAATAAGATCACTTAGACGTTTGGCAACAGCATCCATACGTAATTCTTCTACCACTTCTCCACCTGGACGTCCTAAGTGACTGGCAAGGATTACTTTTGCACCTTGCTCAGATAGGTACTGAATCGTTGGTAGTGCTGCTTTAATACGTGTATCATCTGTAACTTCTCCGTCCTTCATCGGTACGTTGAAATCAACACGGCAAAATACTTTTTTTCCTTTTACATCAATGTCTTTGATTGTTTGCTTGTTCATGCGTTTGTGCCTCCTTAGCGAGATTGCTTTTTACCTTCTATCGGACCAATTCAAAAACGGGAGGAGGATTGATCCCCCTCCCTGTTCAAATAATCTTATAGTCCTTGTGCTTTAACGTATGCTGCTAAGTCTACTACACGGCTAGAGTATCCCATTTCGTTATCGTACCAAGATACTACTTTTACCATGTTGCCTTCCATTACCATTGTAGAAAGACCATCAATAGTAGAAGAATTAGTGTTGCCGATGTAGTCAACAGATACTAAAGGCTCATCAGAATATCCAAGGATACCTTTTAAGTGACCTTCTGCTGCTTCTTTTAATGCACCATTTACATCTTCAGCTGTTACTTCTTGATCTAATTCTGCAACTAAATCAACAAGAGATCCGTCTGGAGTAGGTACACGCATTGCCATACCATTTAATTTACCTTCTAATTCAGGTAATACTAGTGAAACTGCTTTTGCAGCACCAGTAGTTGTAGGAATGATATTTTCAGAAGCCGCACGAGCACGACGGTAATCTTTATGTGGTAAATCTAGAATTTGCTGATCATTTGTGTATGAGTGAATAGTTGTCATCATACCACGTTTCAAGCCGAACTTGTCATTCAATACTTTAGCATAAGGTGCTAAACAGTTTGTTGTACAAGAAGCATTTGAGATTACATCGTGGCTTGCTGGATCGTATTTATCTTCGTTTACACCCATTACTACTGTAATATCTTCTTCTTTAGCAGGTGCTGAGATGATAACTTTTTTTGCACCAGCAGTTAAGTGTTTCGCTGCTGCATCACGTTGTGTGAAGATACCAGTTGATTCAACAACGATTTCTACTCCTAAGTCTCCCCAACCTAAGTTTGCTGGATCACGCTCAGAAAGTACTTTGATTTCTTTTCCACCTACTACTAAAGAATCACCATTTACAGAAACTTCTTGATCAAGTTTACCGTGAACAGAATCATATTTTAGTAGGTGTGCAAGCATATTTGCATCAGTTAAATCATTAACCGCTACTACTTCTACCTCATCATTTTTTAAAGCCTGACGGAAAACGTTACGACCGATACGGCCAAAACCATTAATACCAATTTTTACTGCCATGCTAAAATTCCTCCTTAAAGAATGATTATTAATTTTATATGTAAAAGGGTTCTTATCCCTTTAACAACTCTTGTGCTGCTGCTTCGTCGGTGATCAATACGTTACTTTTTCCTTGTTTGAAGTACGATTGAATTGCCTTTACTTTGGAAGTTCCTCCAGCAACGGCCACGACATATTGAGCTTTCTCTAATTCTTCCAGTTGCATACCAACAGTACGTACCTTGTACACAACTTCACCTTGTTCATTAAGGTAATAACCAAAAGCTTCACTTACAGCATTACCTCTTCTCAACTCATTCAGAACTTGTTCCGATGCTTTTCGGCGCTTTGCCATCGTAAAGGCATCACCAATACTGTGCAAAACGATTTTAGCATCATGAATTAATTCCAGAATGTCTTTAATAGCTGGTTCCTCAATGATCGAATGATACGTTTCTTCACTCAAAGGATCCGGTACATAGAGCATCCGATAATTGCCTTTGCCTTTTTTCGCCATTTGTGCGCAAATTGAATTAGCTTGGTTTTCCACTTGCTCACCAAGTCCTCCTCTTGCTGGCACAAAGGTACAACTTGCTGCATGTTCGATCGGCTTCATCTGATTAGCAACCTCTGCCATCGATGTGCCTCCAGTAACAGCAATTGTTTGCTCGGAAGTTATTATCGTGCTTAAGAACTGTACACACGCTTTTCCTAATTCCTGTTTCACCGAAGGTTGGTTGTCACTATTTCCAGCTACAATGATGACATGCTCCAGTTGTAATTTATCCTTAATTTGAGATTCTAAAACACGGAATTCGGAAATTTCATTCATAAATTCGGATAATTTTTCAACGATAATGTTCCCTTCTTCTGTCAATTTCATGCCTTTTGACGTAACCATGATAAAACCATGGTTGTTGAGAAATTCAATTTCACTACGGACTAATCGTTCTGTCAGCTTCACATTCTCTGCCAGACTTCGGCGTCCGATCGGCTGCAGCCTTTCGATTTTTTGCAGTATTTTATATCTCTTTTGCATGACATCTAGTAAGTCTGGAAACAATTTTTCTTGTATTGCTAACAAATCCTTCAATCGGAAACGCTCCTTTATACTCTACCGGGGGGATTTTGTCCCTCCTAGTCGCATTCCGTCCCACTCAGAACAAAAAAATTAACTTCCGTAGATAATTGTATCAAAAGCTTCACCTGTGCTCAACTATTTTCTGAATTATTTTTCGATAATAGATAGTTTTCGACAGTTTCTATGTCGATTATGCCTATGTCAATGATCGTTTCCTGATCTTTGAGCACTGGAATCATCAGATGGTAAGCTTCTAACAACTCATCTTCATTATAAATATTCACTTCTTCTAATTCAAATATAAAATCCTGTCGCAGTATTTCTAATATATGGTAAGCGTCCGTGCACAAGGAACAATTTTCTTTCCCATATAGTGTTAATTTCATCTCCGTGCTCCTTTCTGATCAGTCAAAATCCAACTGTTTATTAACTAAAAAACATAACACAGAATATGTATACCGAAATATATTTCAATTATTATTTTGAAATTAAAATGGATTAGTAAAGCTTCGGAAATATGCTCCGCGTCCTGTGGGAGCGTCAGCCGCGCTCCCCCCCGCAGGACGCGAAGCCGTTGACCGGAGCGGTATCCCAGCACAATAAATATTTCAAGCGAGTTTACATAATCTGTGTTATCAGCAGTTCAGCTATTGTTTCTTTAATCTTTCAACTCCATCCGTTGCTTAGGTTATCGCTTAATGGCGTTCAATCCGACATCGAGCATTTCTCGTAAGACTTTTGATGAATGATGTAATTGTTCGGTTTCTTTGTCATTCAGCTGTAATTCCATCACTTCCCGAATGCCATTTTCGTTCAATATAGCTGGTACGCCTAAATATATATCTTCTAATCCGTATTGACCATCTACGTATGCAGAAACGGTTAATACAGCATTCTCATTATTTAATATTGCACGAGTCAAACGGACTAACCCTAAACCGATTCCGTAGTAGGTTGCTCCTTTTCGCTCAATAATATGATAGGCAGCGTCACGGACATTTTCGAATAACTCAGCCATTTCATGGTGATTATATAAATCATCAATACCGGCATACTGTGATAATGGAACTCCGCCGATCTGAACATGACTCCATATTGGTAGTTCGGAATCGCCATGTTCACCCATAATATACGCATGTATATTACGAGCATCCACTTGAAAATGCTCTCCTAATAAATATCGAAATCTCGCTGTATCCAAAATCGTTCCAGATCCGATGACACGTTCCTTCGGTAACCCTGATATTTCTCTGGTAATCTGAGTTAAAATATCAACAGGATTTGTGGCGATCACAAATATTCCTTTAAAGTTAGTATCCATAACGCTAGTAACGATGCCTTTAAATATTCGAGCATTCTTTTCAACTAGATCCAATCTCGTTTCCCCAGGTTTTTGATTTGCTCCAGCTGTAATCACCACTAGATCGGCGTTATGGCAATCCTGATAACTCCCAGCTTTTATACGCATAGGGTTTCCAAAAGGCATACCATGATTTAAATCACGTGCTTCCCCTTCTGCCTTCTTTTCATTAAGGTCAATCAAGACTAGTTCATTGACTACACCTTGGTTTAACAATGCATAGGCATAGCTGGTACCGACAAAGCCTGTTCCGATAATAACTACTTTTCTTAATTTTGTAGTTTGATACGTCATCACAACCATCCTTTCTCAAAGAACCTTCATGAACTACATACCCAATATGTAAATAGAAAAACAAGCGAGACAAAATGGGATATAGTTCTATTTATACTATACCCCATACGAAGCACTGATGATATGAATTTTTATAACAATTATGTGAATAATTGAGCAATTACACCTTCTACTCCTGAAACACCCGATATTGACAAGCCGTGAATGTAACTTCTTTGCACTGAAACTGCATCTGCACCAACATGCAAATATTGGTCTAACGCTTCCTTTGTGGTCACTTCTGTTTCGATAATAATACTAAGATTATCACCTACCACCGTTTTCACACGTTCTAATAAATCGATATTGTCATAACTGATATTAGTTAAGATAATACCTTCTACTTGCTGCTGTAACGCAATCCTTACATCATCAATGGACAAATCACCATAAATAAATACTGGCAGATTAGTAAATTGCTTAATATATGCTAAGTCATTCCAGGTAACATGGCGATTTTGATACTCATTCGCTACCTGTTCTGCTATCGATTGTTTATTACGATGATTTTTTTTCGCAAAAATAGGATCCACTACAAAATTGGTAGTACCTCTCGCCTCTGTATCAGCAGTCTGATGGATCACATCATTAGATAATGAAACAACAATAGCTTGATAGCCGGCTAACTCAGCACGTTGAATAAAGTGTTTTGTCAAGTCACGATCATGAAACAAATGTGCTTGAAACCATAATTCACATCCCGGCACTGCATCCGCGATATCTTCTATACTGTAGGAAGAGTGACTGCTGACAATAAAAGGAACACCTTGATTCTTCGCTGCTAGAGCTGTTGCCAGTTCTCCGTCCTCATGAAAGTAGGTTTGAGCACCTACAGATCCTAAAAGAAATGGCGATATATTGATATTTGCCTCTGTATGTCGATTTAGAATGAATGAAGTAGAATTAGCCTTCTGTGACGTAATTTCTTCTAAAAATAGTTTGGAAGATTGGGAAAGCTGTTGCTCCACCAATTTTTCCAATGCTGTAACTTTACTTTTTTTGATCGTTGCTTTTGTCATTTTTTATTCCTCCTAGTTGATTCAGGGAAACAAAAAGCCCCTCTTACATTAGAGGAGGGGCAGATGTATTATCTCCCTCTTATTATTCAAACAATGTGTTTGCAGGATTTAGCACCTTTTAAGTTGACAACTTAAGGTTGCTGGGTTTCATCGGGCCAGTCCCTCCACCTCTCTTCATAAGAGTATCTATATGATTTACTTTGTCACTTTAGTAGCTCTTTCTATTTCGAGCGCCTTTAATTTTCTTCTTAAAATTTTTCCACTAATTTTCGTTTTCGGTAATTCTTCCATTACCTCGATTTCTCTTGGTGCAGCATGAGCAGACAAATTGCGACGTACAAACAAGCGGATTTCTTCCAGTAATTCATCAGATGACTCGAATCCCGCTCTTAGAGAAATAAATGCTTTCACTAACTCTCCGCGCAATTCATCCGGTTTCCCGATGACACCTGCTTCTTCTACAGCAGGATGCTCAATTAATTTACTTTCTACTTCAAACGGACCAATCCGTTCTCCTGCTGAGTTGATCATATCATCGTTACGACCTTGGAAGAATACATAGCCTTCCTCATCCTGAATGGCTAAATCGCCTGATATATACCAGCCCTCATACTGAAAATACGACTGGAATTTATCCTGATTGCCCCAAATTTCCTTCATCAGACCTGGCCAAGGCGTACGTACTGCCAATTGACCTACTTCACCTTTCGGCAGTTCATTACCTTCTTCATCCAATATTCCAACTTCCACTCCTGGAAAAGGACGCCCCATTGATCCTGGTTTTATTTTTTCCGATGGAAGGTTTACAATTAAATGCCCTCCCGTTTCTGTCATCCACCAAGTATCATGGATTCTTACACGCAGGCTATTCCATGCCCACTGAATCACTTCAGGATTTAACGGTTCTCCTACACTTAACACATGTCTTATCGAAGATAGATCATATTGTTTATAGAGGTCTCCTTTGGACAGAAGCATACGAAATGCAGTTGGAGCACTGTACCAGATCGTTACCCCTAACTCTTCGATCAAAGTGTACCAATTTTCTGCACTAAATCGTCCCCCTTGAATCACAACCGTCGCACGATTTAACAATGGGGCAAAAAGACCGTACACACTGCCTGTTACCCAACCCGGGTGAGACGTACACCAATAAACGTCATCATCTTTAATATCCAATACCCACTTACCAGTTACAATTTGGTGCTGTACAGAACGATGTGCGTGCAGTACTCCTTTCGGTTTCCCCGTTGATCCACTCGTATAATGAATGATTAAACCGTCTTCCCAATCCACCCATTCTACATACTGATCACCTTGAACTTGCTCCAATGGCTCTATTTCAATATCTTCTACAAACAAAACCTTTTCTAATGATGGAATGTCTTCTCTTGGTACACGTTTGACTAATTCCTGATCAGTAATTAGCAGTGTCCCTTCACAATCATTAATACGATCTCGTACCGCCTCTTCCATAAAGGCTTCGAAAAGCGGACCAGCTATTGCACCAATTTTGATTGTTGCTAAAATAGCAAAATAACATGCTGGTGTCTTAGGAAGAAAAACAAAGACACGATCTCCTTTCGTCACACCATGTTCTAACAAAATTCTTGCATAATGATCAGTTTGATCCTTTACTTCCTGAAAGGTGAATGACTTCTTTACTGTATCATCCAAATAATGAATCGCTATCTTATCACCAAAACCTTCATCGACATGACGGTCAATTGCCTCATATGCTGCGTTAATTTTTCCTGTTTTTGCCGATGACAACAGATCTCTTGCATCCTGCCAATCGAAGTTACGGCGTATTTCTTGATAATCTGATAGGTTATAAGTCCCGTTTACTTTATCGATATGTGCTGTCGTTGTTTGAACCATGCGATAATCCCCCTGACAGATGGTTACTTTTTATTCAGATCTAAACATTGCAGAATTTCAGATTTAATATGTGCCATCTCTTCACTCCCACGATTTCTCGGGCGTGTCTGTTTTATTGAAATTTCTCTCTCTACCTCTCCTGGCTGCCCTCTCAAGATCACGACCCGATCACATAAATAAGTAGCTTCGTCGATATCATGTGTGACAAGCATAATAGTAGATTGATACTTCTCCCAGACATCTAGCAATAAGTCCTGCAACTGCATTTTTGTAAAAGCGTCTAATGCACTGAACGGTTCGTCTAATAACAGGACTTGTGGTGAGGTCACAAGAGCACGTGCAATCGCGACACGTTGCGCCATCCCACCAGAAAGTTCCCGAGGATACAGTTTTTCCTTTCCATCCAATCCGACACTTGTTAAATACTCTAACGCTCTCGCTTCTTTTTCATAAGGTTTGCCGGTAAGACCAAACGTTACATTATCCAGTACATTCAACCATGGTAAGAGACGCGGTTCTTGAAAAATAAATCCCGTCGTATCATGAATTTCTTTCGTCACGGTACCGTTAATTTCAATATCGCCTTCATAATCTGTATCAAGTCCAGAAATGGCTCTCAATAAGGTACTTTTCCCACATCCACTTGTTCCCAGCAATCCGACGATTTCTCCTGGCTGTACTTCGAGATTGACATTTTGTACGGCGGTCGTGCCATTGAAGGTACGACTAACATCATGTAAAGCTAAACTCATCGTGTCGGCCTCCTTTTATTTTTCCAGACGATCCTGCCAATGCAAGGAACGTATTTCTATTTGTTTCAGAGCCCAATCGGATAACTTTCCGATAATGGCAAAAAGAATGATGCTTGCTAGAATCGTTTCCGGCTGTGACATATTTTGGCCGAACACTAAAAGGAAACCGAGTCCTTGACTTGCTCCCATTAATTCTGCTGCAACTACAAACATCCAGCCAAGCCCAAGTCCGCTGCGCAATCCAACTAAGAAAGATGGTAACGAAGCAGGAAGTATGACTCGTTTAACCAGTTGAAATGTGTTTAATCCATACATTTTACCGACCTCGATCAATTTACGATCCACACCAGAAATTCCACTGACAATATTCAAATAGACAGGGAAAAATACCCCAACGGCTATCATCGTAATTTTAGAGGTTTCCCCTATACTTAGCCACAAGATAAATAGTGGTACCCATGCTAAAGATGGAATCGAACGAAACGCCTGAATCATCGGATCTAACAGCTGTTCTGCTGTTTTATAAAAACCAACTACAGACCCTAGAATGACAGCTGCAATGGTACCAACGATAAAACCGGCAAACACACGATAAGTAGTGATCCAAATATGTCCCCATAATGATCCATCTTCTGCCAGACTGATAATTTTGTCTACAATAGCTGTCGGTGCTGGCAACTGGTTAGAAGGGACAATACCAGCACGGCTCAACAGCTCCCAAACTACTATTAAAATGGCCGGGATAATGCTCCCTAACAGAATCGTTCTGAGTAGAGAATCATTTGATTTTTTAATTGCTTCACTTTTACTTCTTCCCTTTGGATGTACATATCCAGCCGTTGCTAATTGGTGTTGGTCTTTCGCCATGATTTTTGCCCCCTCCTATATCCCACCTGCCCTACTGCTCAATGACAGTTTCGGCATATTCCGGATTAATCAATTCATTTGTTAACGCTTCAACATCAGCGTCTTTATTAATAGCACCCGCCTGTTTCAGCACTTCACCTGCAGCTGTGATCGCATCAATATGCTGCTGTC
Organism: Gracilibacillus caseinilyticus; assembly: GCF_022919115.1. Classification (NCBI taxonomy): domain Bacteria; kingdom Bacillati; phylum Bacillota; class Bacilli; order Caryophanales; family Bacillaceae; genus Gracilibacillus; species Gracilibacillus caseinilyticus. Next base: position 4,098,073 of record NZ_CP095072.1, read on the forward strand.
CTGGGATCGGGTTAGAAAAATCCGTTCGCTCCACTAACTGCACTTTTGCCACATCCACACTAATATCTGCTTCTTCAGCAAGTAATTCAGCCGCTTCCTCTGGATTATCCAAAATCCATTGACGAGCTTTTTCATACAACTCAATTACTTGTTCCACATACTCCGGATGAGCTTCGGCAAATTCTTCTCGAACATTTAAGAATCCATAAGTATTTAAATTGATATCTCTAAAGAATAATTGCGCGCCAGATTCTAATTCGTGTTTTGCCATGTGGGGATCAAGGCCTGCCCAAGCATCCACATCACCGTTAACTAATGCATTTCCACCATCCGCATGCTGCAAGTTGACTAATTCAATATCATTAATGGACATGCCAACTGAATCTAAAGCTCTTACTAAGAATATATATGGATCAGTCCCAAGCGTTGCTGCTACTTTCTTGCCTTTCAAATCTTCAATCTTTTCAATTCCCGATCCTTCATTTGTCACTAATGCCGTCCATTCCGGCTGAGAGTACACATAGACATTTTCCAACGGTACACCATTTGATTCTGCTATAAGCGCTGCTGCTCCTGCTGTGGAACCAAAGTCAACGCTATCACTATTTAAAAATTCAATTGCTTTGTTACTCCCTTGACTTAGCGTCCAGGATACATCGATATCTTCCTCAGCAAATGCTTCTTCCGCCCAGCCAAATTTCTTTAACACCAAGCTGGTTGGTGAATAATAGGCATAATCCAATCTAATTTCAGATGGCTTTGTTTCAGCTTCACTGCTGGATGAACATCCAACAGCGAAGAGAACAATAATTCCAAAAACTGCAATGGCAAGAAAACTTCTCAAATCTATTAATGGTGCTTTACTCATGATACTGCCCCCTTATTTTCTTTTTAAATTTCACATGCGTATGTGGAAATGGTACCTCTTAATCGTTGTGCTTCTTTATACGTGCAGCGGTTATGGACGACTTGCAGACCACCTTCCAATGCTACTTGTTCTGCTTTCGGTGATACCACGCCTTCTTGCAGCCAGAATACTTTTGGATTCACTTCAATTGCTTCTTTGGCGATTTCGATTGCTGCATCAGGACTGCGGAACACTTGCACAATATCAATATCTACTGGAACACTCTTAAGATCAGGATAGGCTTGCTCACCTAGAATCTCTGTTTCTCTCGGGTTGACCGGTATGATCTTATAGCCAAGCCTTTGCATTTTTCTAGCGAGTCGATAGCTAGGTCGTGCTTCTTTTCCGCTTAATCCGACGATTGCTAATGTTTTTTGACGAGTCTGTTCTTCGCCATTTTCCTGATATCTTTCATATGGAGAGTTTAATGCCCATTTAATAACCCCTTCGTCATTAACAACAATTTGTTTTTCTCTTTCTGTTCCGATTCCTGTTGCTTTTACTAAGGCTTGATCTAAGTCATTTTGGATATCGCGTATCGACTCAATACCGACAGACAAACGCACTAATTCTTCCGATACACCTGTTTTATCTAGTTCCTCTTTCGTTAATTGCTGATGTGTAGTCGATGCTGGGTGAATAATTAAGGATTTTGCATCCCCAACGTTTGCTACATGTGACCAAAGTGCTACATTGTTGATCAGGCCACGGCCAGCGTCACGGCCACCTTTAATACCGAAGACGATAATCGAACCAAAGCCATTATTCAAAATACGTGTTGCCAGTTCATGGGATGGATGGTCTTCCAAGCCTGGATATCTCACCCATTCGACCGCCTCATGGTGGTGCAAGTATTCCGCTAACTCCTGGGCATTCCGGTTATGACGTTCCACTCTCAAGTGAAGTGTTTCAAGTCCTTGTAATAGCTGGAACGCATTGAATGGACTTAAAGCAGCACCAAAATCTCTTAGCAGTTGGACACGAACCTTAGTAATAAAGGCTAATGTACCAAAGTCAACCGCATAACGGATGCCATTGTAACTCGGATCTGGTTCTGTAAACGCTGGATATTTCTCTGAATTCCAGTTAAATCTTCCTCCATCGACAATCACACCACCGATAGATGTACCGTGCCCCCCAATCCATTTCGTCGCAGAGTGAACGACAATATCCGCTCCTAATGTAATCGGCTTACAACCAAATGGGGTTGCGAACGTGTTATCGATAATTAATGGGATGCCTGCGTCATGGGCAATTTCCGAAACTCTTTCTACATCCAACACCTGCAACCCTGGATTCCCAATAATTTCACCATAGACAGCTTTCGTATTCTCATTAATCGCTGCTTTAAAATTCTCAGGATCTGTTGGATCGACGAATTTTACGTTAATGCCGTACCGTGGCAATGTTATATTAAACAGATTATACGTACCACCATATAAGTTCACACCTGCTACAATCTCATCTCCTGCACTGGCAAGATTTAAAATCGACAGCGTGATGGCGGACATCCCTGATGAAGTGGCAACTGAGGCAACCCCATCTTCCAAGAGTGCCATTCTTTTTTCAAAAACGTCTACAGTTGGATTTCCGATTCGCGAATATATATTTCCCGGCTCATCTAGTGCAAATAACCGTTCCGCATGCTCCGTGTCATGGAATACGTAGGAAGTAGATTGATAGATTGGCACAGCACGTGAACCTGTTGTCGGATCTGGCGCCTGCCCACCGTGTAAATGAATTGTTTCTGGATCATACGTTGAATGTTTGTAATTTGTCATGTTTTATTTCCTCCCCAAGTTTTCAAAAAATTAGTGCTTTTCTAATAATTAAAAAGCCTTCTTCGTAAGAAGAAGGCTTTTACTCACATTGCAGTAGTCTTCCTCTTATCTGCCAGGATAGTTACCTGCAGGAATTAGCACCTTTTAAGCAGCTGCTTAATGGTTGCTGGGCATCTTCGGGCCAGTCCCTCCGCCTCTCTGGATAAGAGTTTACTATTTAGTTGTAACGATTTAAAAAGTCCCCCATACAAGATAGAGAGACTTAACTAATGGCTTCGCTCTCTTATCTCTCTAAGCTTGAACGCTTAGTGGAATAGGCACCTGTATCAGTCGATAATCACCTAATGGTTGCCGAGGCTTCAAAGGGCCATGTCCCTCCACCTCTCTGGATAAGAATCTATTCAATTCCGAGTTGTTTACTCATGTTTATCGTTTGTTAGATATACTTTAGCATGTTCTGAAAATAGTGTCAATAAATATTTTGAATGTTTTAAATTACCATAAAATGCCTTTATACCAAGGGATTGCACATCCTTGAGTCCGTTAAAATACGATGTAGCAGAAAAGGGTGAATACAATGGAGAACCATATAGATGTGCTCGCAGAAACACTGCCGCTTTTAGACATCATCACGATGCTGTTGATTGGAGACAATTTAATCACAGGATTGGTTTATGTATTACTGATCAAAAGTGTAACGGATGACGAATTACTAAAAGTGTCTTTTATATTATTGATTATTGTGTTTAATATAATGGAAGGCTAAGAGCTTTTGTCCCCAGGTAAGAAAGTATAAAAGTAAAGTCATAGAAGTAAACTTGCTAAACATGATTGATGGGTTCTTATAATATGGATTATGTCAAGTAGAATTGTCTGGACATTGTGTTAATTTTGATAGATTTCACCTGCTTAGCAAAGCTCCGGAAATATGCTCCGCGTCCTGTGGGGTCGGCCTCAACTTCCTCAGAAAGCAGAGACCGCTTTCCTGCGGGATTTTCGGACGCGACTGATCCCACGGGAGTCTCCGCATATTTCCTACGCTTAATGGAAGTTCTACAACGATTGGAACAGCTAAAAGCAACAGTTCTAAGCATAATGTATTTGAAAATAAAGCAGCTATTATAGATTGTCACATGAGGATATCAATCAATCTGTTTCCTCATGTCTCTGTTATAGATCTATACCCTAGCGCAGGCCAACCACGTAGACTCCTCATGCGTCAGCGCGAGCTGAAGATCCACTTTGTCTGTGCCTGTGTCTGCTAGTATCGCTTCGAAGTACGCTTCCTTGGCACAAGGCAGCAAAGAAGCATTTCAAGTAGTAGCCTAGCAGAAGCCGTGCTCCACAAGGACGCGAAGTGGTTGGTAGAAGGCATCATACCTCTAACTACATTTCAAAATGGATGCAACGCTACTTGACATAATCCATATTATAGGTAGTTGTATATTATTTATGTTAGTTAGGACCGGGTGGGCTTTCCCGGTTTTTCTTAGTTCATAATAGTTTATCTACGATCATTTGCTTCTGAATTAAAAAATCGTTCCTAAAGCGTGGAACGATTTTTACATGACTCATTATAGTTATAACTTAAAACTTATAGGTTAGTTACGTTGTATTAGATACTTCTTAAACAGATGTCTGGTAGAATTTAAATGAGGAATTAGCGCAAATGTCCCTGCAATCACCGCGATTGCTAACATCCAAGTAAAGGTGTTCGGCAATGGTAATACATTACATAACGACATGACCAGCACCGTTGCTAACGCTAATATTATCGACGTTAGGCGCAAAGTCTGACTAAGTAATTTTCTTTTTTTCCATGAACAATTCATTTGTAAACCTCCTGTTAATACAAAGTATATTTACCACTATTTTTGGATTGTTAAACATAAAATATATTTCTCAGGGTTAGTCTTGGATTCCAAAGCATTATATTGATATACTATTTTCGAGGTGATAGCAAATGAAGCTGAAATCAATTGCTAAAAAAGGCGCTAAAGCGTGGATGAATATGGACCCCGCAAAGAAAGATAAAATTAAACGCGAAGTTAGTAAAAAAGTTAAAAATAAATCTGCAAACAAGATGATTAAAAAGTTCTTTAAATAATTTGTAAACTTACAGGCAGACCCTCAAACACTAAGATCCAAATGTATCTTAGTGTTTTTATTTAAAATCCATAACTTAGTTACACCCTCTTTACTTGCTTACATTTCACTTTACCTTTCATAAATCATGCACATAAAGAAGAAGTAATCCAGCGCTGAATCTTACACAATATATAAAAAAATAAATACATAAGATGCCATAAAACAGGAAAAATTAAGCTGTACCTTAAGATACAAGTGACCTTGTATAATGGTTCCAAAACTAAACAGAGGAGTGAAAGATATGGAAAAGCTATCTGGAAAAATCGCCTTGATTACTGGTGGAGCTGGTGGTATCGGTAAAGTAACGGCAAAGAGATTCCTAAAAGAAGGAGCGAAGGTGATTTTAGTAGATTTATTCCAAGAAGCACTTGATGATGCTAAGGATGCATTAGATGCTCATGGAGAAGTAATGACAGTTCAAGCTGATGTTTCTAAAGAGGCAGATGTTGAAAACTATGTAAATAAAACGGTCGAGAAATTCGGGACAATAGACATATTCTTTAATAACGCAGGTATAGAAGGAAAAGTAGCACCAATTGTTGAACAAGATGTAGCTGATCTTGATAAAGTACTTAGTGTAAATGTGCGTGGTATCTTTTTGGGTTTAAAATACGTATTGCCTGTTTTGACGAAACAAGGTTATGGAAGTGTTATTAACACATCTTCAGTAGCAGGTTTAAGCGGAAGTCCCGGGGTAGCTCCTTATATCGCTTCTAAACATGCTGTCGTAGGGCTAACGAAAACAGCGGCGCTTGAGGCGGCAAGTGCCAATGTTCGAGTTAATTCTATTCACCCATCGCCAGTCAATACAAGAATGATGCGTTCTTTAGAAAAAGGAATGAATACAGATGAAGAATCTCTAGCACAAACTATTCCATTAGGACGTTACGGAGAATCTAGCGACATCTCCAATTTAGTTTTGTTTCTTGCTAGTGATGAAAGTGAATTTATTACTGGTGGACAATATCGTGTAGACGGTGGAATGGGTGCCTTATAATTTATAATTAAGTCAGGAACTAAAAGGTATCTTAACTACAATAATAGCCGAACTTAACACGATTTTTCATTTAACCTGCTTGTTAGTTCGGTTATTTATTTTATGCTACATCCAAAACTGCTGCGAAGTACCTCCTCGCACATTCTTGGAAATAGAAGCTGTCAGTTAGACATATCCCACTCCTTTTCAAGAAACGGATTAGGCTATAGAACATTTCAGTTGGACCACCCCACTTCTCTTCATACACTCAACAGTTAGAATGACAGGAAGTTTTTACTTCACTGTTTCCTTCAACTCCTAACTAGTTTAAAATTAATTATCGCTTGATCGTTCGTTTCTATACATACTTTTGCTATGTCTAATCCGTTAGTTCTGTCTTTCTATTCTTTGCCGCAAAGACATACTCCCTCAATTTCACTCGATTTATTACAAATGCTCGTTTATTCTCAGGATTTCAAATCACTTACTCCCGCATGCCGATCATATAATCATTAAGACAGGACTAATCGGTAATGCCTGGTTTGCTTTATACTACTATTTCCGAAAGATTTCGTATGGAAGATTGCAGTTATTTAATTAATCTCTTAAACCATTCTCATTGGTTACAAATGAGAGAAGACGTTCTATGATGATTCACATACATTCCAGATAGAATATTTCCAAGTGATAACTTTTTTTGATTATTTGAAGGATTTTGATTTCCTGTATAGAAATGATAGTTAGTGGATTATTTTTATTATAAAATGAAGCTAATTTGTTTGTTCACATCTAAATAAAAAGGATGGGAGTTTTATAAAAATGGACTTTATTATACCTGAAGAGAAAAAAACTAGAGTCATTATTAATACGGACGCCAAGAATGAAGTGGATGATCAGTTTGCAATTGTTCATGCAATTCTATCCTATTCATTTGAAATTCATGGAATCATTCCTGCACATTTCGGTAATCACAAATCAAATACAAGCTTACAAGACAGTTATGACGAAACAATGTTACTGCTAAACTTAATCGGATGTAACAATAAATTTCGTATCGAAACTGGCGCAGCACACGCAATGCCAGATGAAGAGACAGCTAAAGATTCACCTGGAGCGAGATTAATTATTGAAGAAGCACTAAAAAAGGATAATCGTCCTCTATATATAGCATTCTATGGACCACTTACGGATATGGCCTCTGCGTTACTAATAGAACCAAAGATTGCACAAAAGAATATAAAGGTGATCTGGATCGGTGGAGGAGATTGGCCATCTGGAGGTCGCGAATATAATGTATCAAACGATATTCATGCAGCAAATGTAGTACTCAAATCTAACCTTGAAGTATGGCAAATACCTAGAAATGTCTATCGCATGATGCCTGTTAGCTATGCAGAGCTGATGGACAAAGTATATCCAAATGGAGAAATTGGTAAGTATCTAGTAGAACAGGTTATAGATTTTAACAATGAAAGTGTATCAAGACCTTCAGAATACCGAATACTAGGTGATTCACCAGCTGTTGGTGTATTATTATTTGACGATTGCGGTAAATGGAAATGGGAGCCTGCTCCAGTTTTTGATCAAAATATGAATTATGTTCATTCCGGTAAATATCGTCCAATCAAAGTGTATGAAACGATTGATTCTCGATTTATCCTTGAAGATTTCTATGCAAAGTTAAAACTATTTTTCAAAAAAAGCACCGAGAATGATGAAAGCAAAACAAAAATAGAAAAAGCTTAATATAATGAATTAAGCTTTTTCCATTTACAGATAACGCGCCCGGAGGGATTCGAACCCCCGACACATGGTACCGGAAACCATTGCTCTATCCCCTGAGCTACGGGCGCATATTTATAATGTGCGCACCATTAAAAACGCGACAAGAATAATTATAACCAATTCTTCGTATAATTTCAATACATACCTCACAAGATAAATATTTATGGCGAAACGTTTAAAGCAGAAGGGTTAAGGGTAGGATGAAATTAGACAATCAAATCTTTTGACCTTTTTTGACCTTTCCGTTAAGATGAAATTAGTAAATGAAACTATGTGTATTGAAGGAGGAATTTTCAATGAATTTAATTCCAACAGTTATTGAACAAACAAACCGAGGCGAACGTGCATATGACATTTATTCTCGCCTATTAAAAGACAGAATTATTATGCTAGGAAGCGGCATTGATGACAATGTGTCTAACAGTATTGTAGCACAATTGTTATTCTTAACGGCAGAAGATCCTGATAAAGATATTTCTTTATACATTAACTCACCAGGTGGTTCCATTACAGCAGGTATGGCCATCTATGATACGATGCAATTCATCAAACCTAATGTTTCTACCATCTGTATCGGTATGGCGGCCTCTATGGGTGCTTTCCTACTTGCAGCAGGTGAGCCTGGTAAACGTTATGCACTGCCAAACAGTGAAGTAATGATTCACCAGCCACTAGGTGGTACACAAGGTCAAGCGTCTGATATTCAGATTCATGCAAATCGTATTATCGAGATGCGTAAAAAACTAAACCAAATCCTTGCGGAACGAACTGGTCAACCGCTAGAAGTAATCGAAAAAGATACAGATCGTGATAATTTCATGACGGCTGAACGTGCAAAAGAATATGGGTTAATCGATAAAGTAATGGAACACAAACCATCTGATTTAAATTAAGTTAGGTTAGAAAAAGTGGCGTAGTTTTTACTCGCCACTTTTTTTGTTTATACGTACGGAGCAGTATACAAAAACATGAATAATTTCATAATTACCACTAAAATGACCTCTAAGCCAGTTGACATAATTCGTATTACAGATAGTTGTATATATACTTACGTTAGTTAGGCCGGGCGGGTTTGCCCGGTCTTTTTCTTCTTAATTAATTCCTTCAGCAAATGTCGATAATTCCGCAAGTGCTTCTTCCTCATCACTTCCATCAGTAATAATTTTAATACTGCTGCCTTTTGATAACGCTAAACTCATTAAACCCATAATACTTTTTGCATTAATCTGCCTGTTTTCCTTCTCGATGAAAATTTCAGACGTGAAGCTGTTTGCTTTCTGAACAAATTGAGCTGCTGGTCTTGCTTGTAAACCCGGTTCTACACCAATAACAATTTCTTTCTCTAACATGATTTACCCCTCCCGAAAGTAAGCGTTATCATTTTATCTTATTATAAGATAACCCATATTATTCCTATTATGCAAGTATCAACATTTCCAAAAGGTAAACTTCTGCGCGATTTAAATCCCGCAGAAGTTAACTTCAACACAAATGCTACTGACTCGATACTTCCTCATTTCTTAACTGGTCAGCAAATTGATCGATTTTTTTCAAACGATGGTTAATACCCGACTTACTTATCTTCCCGCCAGACACCATTTCACCTAATTCTTTAAGTGACACATCCTGATGCTCCATCCGTAAACGGGCAATTTCTTGTAATTTGTCAGGCAATGCCTCTAACCCGACTGTCTTATCAATAAATCGGATATTCTCCATCTGTCGAAAAGCAGCACCAATTGTTTTATTCAAATTAGCCGTTTCACAATTGACCAGTCGATTTACAGAATTACGCATATCACGCACGATTCTCACATCTTCAAATTTAAACAAAGCTTGATGTGCACCCATGTAATTCAACAGCTCGGTAATTTTTTCGGCTTCTTTAATATACGTGATAAAACCTTTTTTCCGTTCTAAAATACGTGCATGTAAGTTATATTCATTCAATAAATCACATAATGATTGATTGTGCTCTTCATGAAAATTATATATTTCTAAATGATAGGAAGAAGTTTCTGGGTTATTCACAGAGCCGCCAGCTAAAAAGGCGCCACGTAAATACGATCGTCTGCAACATTGCTTCTCCGTATACTTCGAAGAAATAGTTCGAATAAATTGTAATGGCTCTACTAATATTTCGAGATCATGGAGCATCTCCTTGACTCCTTCATTCATTCGCACGATATAGACGTTGTTTTTCTTCAATTTCATTTTCTTACGCACAAGTAACTCTACTGGTATATCATAAATGGATTTAATCAGCGTGTAAATCCGGCGCGCAATGGCAGCATTCTCTGTTTGAACGTCTAATGAATAGGCATTTCTTGACAACGAAATGGCTCCGTTCATCCGTATCAGTGCTGCTAATTCCGCTTGTTGGCAGCAATCATCACTTTCTATCTTTGTTAATTCTTTTTTTATATCTGCTGCAAAAGACAACTTTCTCCCTCCCCTCTACCACACAGAAAACTCCACTTGCTTATGTTAAGGAACAAAGCACATTAGCTACTTTATCCGTGTCATGCCGCAAGGAATGATTTAATTCTTTGACAATATCCGCTTCGATAATCTCGAGCCCCATATCACGCAACCTGTCCAGGTCGTATTTAACCGGTTCTGCATTCTCTTCTGCATAAACCATTTGTACATCCTTCGCGATCGTCTGATTGTGCACAATAACCGCCTGAATACAGTCATCCCCTATATGTTCGGTAATTGCTTTAACATGGTCAGATGCCGTATAATGATTTGTTTCACCAGCCTGAGTCATCACATTACAGACGTACACCACTTTCGCCTTGGTCGCACGTAATGCTTCTCCAATCTGAGGTACGATTAAATTAGGCAGCGTACTAGTATATAAACTGCCAGGTGCTATCACGACTAAATCAGCGTCATGAATCGCGGTTACTGCTTCTGGTAAAGGCAACACAGGGTTTGGCTTTAAAAATACTCGTTTAATCCGTTTATTCGCTTTAGGAATATTCGATTCCCCTACTACTACTTCACCATCTTCATATTCCGCATGCAAGAACATATTCTGATTCGCAATCGGATAAATATTTCCTTTGACGTTTAATACTCTCGATATTTCTTTTATTCCGTTATAGAAATCGCCTGTCACAGAAGTCATAGCAGCTAATAGCAGATTACCCATCGAATGACCGGAAAGACCATTACCTTTCGTAAAACGATGCTGAAATAAATCCATTAACATTGGTTCAACATCAGATAGTGCTGCAATGACATTCCGGATATCTCCTGGGGCAGGCATTTCCATTTCTGTGCGTAGTCGCCCGGAACTGCCACCATCATCTGCAACAGTTACAATTGCCGACAACTCGATGGGTTGTTGTTTTAAACCACGTAAGATAACCGGCATTCCTGTACCGCCACCAATGACGACGATTTTTTTTGGAGTCTTTGATGTCATAATTAACCCTTTCGTTTCTCTATATCACGATGACTAACATGTGTGACATAATTTTTTTGGAAATACTTTGCTAAATGTTCCGCTATCGCTACCGACCGATGTTGACCACCAGTACAGCCAATCGCAATGACCAATTGTGTCTTACCCTCACGTTTATACTGAGGCAGCATAAATTCTAACAGGTCAATCATCTTTTCGATAAATTTCTGTGTATCCGACCATTTAAAAACATATGATGAAACTTCTGAACTTAGTCCTGTCAGCGGACGCATCTGTTCGACATAATGTGGATTAGGTAAGAAACGAACATCAAAGACAAGATCTGCGTCAATTGGCAAACCATATTTAAAACCGAAGGAAAGTGTGTGAACTGAGAAAATCTCCTGGTCTTTTTTACTATATCGCTGCACTATTTCTTCACGTAATTCCTTTGGTTTCAATTGAGAAGTATCGATAAAATGCTGTGCACGCCCTCTTAATTCATCCAGTATTTTTCTTTCCGCATGAATCCCTTCTAATGGTAATCCATCTTGTGCCAATGGATGTGAACGTCGCGTTTCTTTATATCGTGAAACTAAGACGTGATCACTGGCATCCAGGAAAAGGATATGTTCTTCCAGCCATTTTTCCTGACCCAGGGCATCCAGTGCTTCAAAAAGAGTATCAAAAAATTCTCTTCCTCGTAAATCCATGACAAGTGCTACCTTTTGAATCGTATTGGTGGCATCCTTCATTAATTCCAGAAATTTTGGCAAAAGGGCTGGCGGCAAGTTATCGACACAGTAATAGCCCAAATCTTCAAAGCTTTGAACAGCTACTGTCTTTCCTGCTCCTGACATACCTGTAATAATGACTAATTTAATTTCATCCGTTTGTCTCCCCATCAAACAACCCCCCTCGCTTTCGCTACTAGTATGTAACGACTCAACTATTATATTTACTATTATACACGGAGAAATTGCTGTCTACCACCAAAAAAAATTGGCATAGGTTGTGAAACCTATGCCGTCAAGTTCTATATTTATTAAAAAGGGGGTCAATTAGTTAATTACATTATATCTAATTAATGTTTCGTCCGTGTTACAACCGCGTTAATTTCTAATTACGTGTGTATTTCGAAAAGATTACAGGACTAGCTTGGTGCGTTGACCTTTTCCTCTAAGTTTTCAATATAAGACTGTGCGGCTTGCGCTGCAATGCTTCCGTCACCAGTAGCAGTTACGATTTGACGAAGTTCTTTCTCACGAATATCCCCAGCAGCAAATACACCTTGCACACTTGTTTCCATTTTTTCATTTGTTGGAATATATCCTTCTTCATTAGTAACGCCTAATGATTTGAATGGTTCACTTAATGGAACCATACCGATATAAATAAAGGTACCATCAATGTTATGGTCATACTCTTGGCCAGTTTCTTTATTGTATAATGTAACACTTCCAACTTTCCCGTCTTTTTCATTGATAGACTTGACGATCGTATCCCAGATGAAATCGATTTTGTCATTGTTAAAGGCACGATCCTGTAAAATCTTTTGGGCACGAAGCTCATTACGACGGTGTACAATGGTGACTTTGCTAGCAAATCTCGTTAGATAGACACCTTCTTCGACAGCAGAGTCACCGCCACCGACTACGACCAATTCTTTCTCTTTAAAGAAAGCACCGTCACAAACAGCGCAGTAAGAGACACCACGTCCACCGAGCTCTTCTTCGCCAGGTACGCCTAATTTTTTGTATTGTGCACCGGTAGTGATGATTAATGCTTTTGTTTTGTATTCTTTAGAGCCAGCATTAATTGTTTTATAATCGCCATGATCAATCACTTCTTTAATATCTCCATAAGCATATGCTGCTCCGAATTTTTTCGCGTGATCAAACATTTTATTTGATAAATCAGGTCCTAATATATGGTCATATCCTGGATAGTTTTCCACATCCTCGGTGTTGGCCATTTGTCCACCAGGAATACCTCTTTCCAGCATTAATGTATCTAAATTTGCACGTGATGTGTAGACAGCTGCCGTTAAACCAGCTGGCCCAGCACCTGCAATTATAACGTCATAAATCTTTTCTTCTGTCATGCCTGTCATCCTTTCTTCTCAATTGTTCTCTCTATTATGATATGGACGGTACAAAAGGTCTACTAATCTGCTCATTTATGCTATTTCCACGGAGGGGCCTGCTCGGCAAGAATCTGAAAATGTTTACAACCTTCGCGCCATAATTGTTCCGCTTCTTCTTTCATTCCTAAATAATACTGACAAGTACTATACCATCTATAGTAGGAAGGATGGCCTTTTAATTTCGATTTATGCAACATTTTAAATCGAGGAAGTGCTTTATCATATAATCCAATTTGAGTGAAGGTAACGGCAATTCGTAATTTTTGCTGTTCATGGATTGGATAAATATTCTCCAGCATATTCGTGTAATAGTTACTTTTTTCATTATTTTGTTCCAGTCCATAGAAAATGGCCAAGTTCATCAAACTAAACAATGCATCTGGATGATCTTGCAAATATTTCTCTTCCATTTCGATGGCTTCTTTCCGTTCTCCGATAAAAAACAGTGCATAATGATATTCATGTCTTGCTTGTGAAAACTCTGGAAACAAAGCGATCATTTCTTCTAAAACAGCAATCGCTTCTTCCCACTCTTCACGCTCGAGATGATAAAAGGCCGTTTCCTGGTACATGAGAAGATCGTCTTCTTCGTCCAATGTCCAATCATTATCGTCCTCTTCTTCATCATCGAAATCTAACATCTCCAATAATGTCGCAGCTTCTTCACGGAATTCACCGTCAGTTGCTTTTTCTAAATAAAGTTCTGCATATTTGATCGCATCTTGTAAAAGCCCTAAATGCGCGTAATTATTCGCAATTAAATAATAACAATCAATATATTCTTCACCTTGCTTGGCTAATACCCTTGTTAATAACTGGTTTGCCAGATGGTAGGAACCAATTTCCGTATAAACGATCGATGTCTGACATTGATATAACGGATTGTCCGGTTTTTCTTCCATTGCTTTTTGAAACCATTTTAAGGAGAGGTCAAATTTTTGCTTTTGGTATGCTTCAATACCTTTTGAGAAATAAAAATCCCCTTCTGGTATGAAAGGTATGATGTTCCCCTCTATTGAATGTGATTTTGACACGTGAAAGGTTCCCCTCCTAACTTTACCTGCAAAAAATTATAATGATACAGTAAATAAATGGGCTTCTGTTGTTTAAAGTGCAAACGTCCGTAATGTTACTTTCTCAAAAAGCTCGAGGTTTGCTATCGTATATTACGGACGATTAGCACTATGATAAAATTCGATGACTAATGCATTATAACATAATTTGCAAACAATGAAAGTACCTTTTTTTATGACAGATCTTTTGGTCAGGCTGCAATGGTGTAGTAAGATAAAAATAACGAGGAGGAGATAGTCATGAATATTGCCATAATCGGCGCTGGCGCATTGGGCAGTTATTTCGGTGTCCGCTGGCTACGGGCAGGTGCTAATGTCCAGTTTATCGTACGCGAAAAGAGAGCAAAGCAATTACACGAGCAGGGGCTTGCGTTACATAGTGTTAAAGGTGATGATCAGATCCAATCACCTTCTATTATTACCAATCCGAAAGATGCAGTCGAAGCCGATGTTATTGTGATTGCTGTTAAAGGATATCATCTCGATGCTGTGATCCACACATTGAAGGCCTTAGCAGGACCTAACACTTTCTTATTACCAATCATGAATGGTGTTGCACATTATCAGACATTAGCAGACCATTTCGGAGAAAATAAAGTACTAGGTGGTTTAGCTAACATCATAGCTACTCTGGACGAACATGGCCATGTGAAACATACAAGCGAGATTCACGAAGTCTGGTTCGGCGCCTTACATCATAGTCAACAACAGATCTGTGAACAACTGGCAGAACTTTCTCAGAAAGCAAATATGCGTGCAACATACAGCGAAAAAATTTCAACAGACATCTGGTATAAGTATATGTTTATTACTGCTTTTTCGGGAATTACCACCGTAAGCGAGTTGGAAATCGGACCAATTCTCAAGCATCAGGCAACGAGAGATGTACTGGACAAGCTGTTTCAAGAAATGCAACAAATTGCAAATGCTGAGAAGGTCGATTTAACAGAGCGAAGAATCGAGAAAGCCTGGTCAACCATTCAACAACTTCCTGAACATGCAACTTCGTCTATGCATCAGGATTATCGTAAAGGATTGCCGCTCGAGTTAGAACATTTACACGGTGCTGCGATCGCCATCGCGAAGAAACATCAACTGGAAGTACCTGTTATTCAAACTATTTATGGTATTATCAAAGCAAAAAGCTGATGATTTATTCATCAGCTTTTGCCATAAGAGGGTCATTTAATTCGCGCTCTTGCATTTGTTCTCTGTCATAAACTAAGCGCATTGGATTTCCTGCAACAAATGTGCCTGCTTCGACATCCTTATAGACAACCGTACCAGCAGCCACGACTGCCCCATCGCCAATTGTAACCCCTGGTAAGATCGTACAATTGGCACCAATCATGACCTCGTCACCTATCGTAACATCACCAATCCGGTATTCCTTAATTAGATACTCGTGCGCAAGAATCGTCGTATTATATCCGATTACCGAATTCGTACCAATTTTAATTTTTTCAGGAAAAAAGATATCCAGCATAACCATTAAGCCGAAAGCTGTCTGGTTGCCTACTTTCATATTTAGAAACGTACGGTATAAGCTGTTTTTCACTTGCAAGAGAGGTGTATACCTCGCAAGCTGTATGACAACAAAATTTCGAATCACCTTCCAAAATGGGACGGTCTGATAAACATGCCACAAACTATTTGGGCCATGAACACGATACCGTTCAGTCTTCCGCATGATTACTCCACTCCAACAATGTTCAGTAAATCGCTCATTTCTTCTAACATATAGTCTGGATCATGTGCTTCTAATATTTTTCTGCCTTTGATTGTCCAAGCTACTCCTGCCGTCTGTACTCCAGCATTGTGACCTGCTTCGATGTCATGATAATTATCGCCCACCATCATCGTTGTCATTGGATTTGCTTTCAGCTGGTCAATTGCCGTAAGGATTGGCTCTGGATGCGGCTTGGCATTCTCCACATCATCCAACCCAATTAATACTTCAAATAATTGATCCATTCCGGTCATCTTCAAGCCTAATTTCGCAGTGTCATTCAGCTTCGTAGTCACAATACCCAACTGAAACCCTGCTTCTTTCAGCTTTTGGATTGTTTCCACAACCGTCGGATAAGCTTCTACATATTTATCGTGGTTTGCTAAGTTATGCTCACGATAAGTCGCCATCAATTCTTCGACTTTGTCCGCATTTACTTTTTTCAAACTGTCCACCAACGGCGGACCGATAAAGTCAAGAATCTCTTCTCTTGTATACGGACGATCCCCGAATTTCTCAATCGTATGAGCGAAAGAAGCAATAATTAATTCATTCGTATTAATTAATGTTCCATCTAAATCAAATAAAATCGTTTCAATCTTCATTTTTTACCTCCAAGTGCTGTCAAAAAGAGCTGTGTAATTATTTCTTATGTTGTGTGATTTTTTTACCTTGATACGTTCGGTCTGCTAAACCTTTTTTACGACGATAGAACATAATAACCAGTGAACCAATTATTAATAGTACCGAAATAAATTGTGCAGTGCGCAATTCACCAACAATGTACAAGCTGTCTGTACGCATTCCTTCGATGAAATAACGGCCAATTGAATACCAGATCACGTAGGTTAAGAACATTTCTCCGCGACGTAACGGATATTTCCGTAAGATTAATAACAGGATAAATCCTGCAATGTTCCAGACGGATTCATATAAAAAAGTAGGATGATACATCGTACCTTCAATACACATCTGATTCATAATGAAATCTGGTAAGTATTGATGAAAATTCTGATATGTAGCCTCGGAAATTGGACCGCCATGTGCTTCCTGATTCATGAAATTTCCCCATCGGCCAATAGCCTGCCCAAGGATAATACTCGGTGCTGCAATATCTGCGATTTGCCAGAACGATAGGTTTTTAACTCGTGTAAAAATGATCGCAGTTAAGACGGAACCAATTAATGCACCGTGAATCGCAATTCCACCTTCCCAGACGGCAAAAACTTTCCACCATGCATCATTTACATAGCGATCCCATTCAAAAATAACATAATATGCCCGTGCACAAATAATGGCAATCGGGATTGCAAATACTACTAAATCAACAATATAGTCCTTTTTCACACCTAATCTATCTGCTTCCATCGTCGCAATCCACAAGCCTAGAAAGGCGCCGGATGCGATGATAACACCATACCAATAAATCGATAATGGCCCTAATTGTAAAAAGATAGGATCAAGCGCAGGAGCTTCACATGCCAAAATTAATCTCCTCCGTTCTTTGATTAATAATCCATATCAATATCTGTTTCAAATTCAGACTCTTCCTGTCCACCATTTTGGATCATTTTAGACAATCGTTGTGAGAATTCTTCTGCTGCATTAACACCCATTCGTTTCAAACGGAAATTCATCGCAGCCACTTCTATAATAACAGCAAGGTTACGACCAGGTCGAACAGGAAGTGTTGCTTTCGGAATTTTAACGTCGATGATTTTCATCGTCTCCTCTTCAAGCCCTAATCGATCATACTGTTTCTTTTGATCCCATGTTTCTAAATTAATGACTAATGAAATTTTCTTGTGAGAACGTACAGAACCCGCTCCAAACAGAGTCATCACGTTAATAATTCCTAATCCACGAATCTCGAGTAAATGTTCGATTAATGGAGGGGACGAACCAATTAAGCGGTCATAGTCCTCCTGACGAATTTCGACACTATCATCTGCTACCAGGCGGTGACCTCTTTTCACCAGTTCCAGTGCTGTTTCACTTTTACCGACACCTGATTGACCGGTGATTAATACACCTATCCCATAAATATCTACCAACACACCATGCACAGCAGTGAAAGGAGCAAATTTCGCTTCTAGGAAATTAGTAATTCTGCTAATAACACGTGTTGTTTTGTACGGTGAGCGCATTAATGGCACGCCGGAATCTTCACATGCCTCTACTAATTCCTCTGGCACTTCCATATCTCTCGTCACTACAATTCCTGGTGTAATGTCCGTACATAAACGGTAGGAACGATCTTTTTTCTCTTCCAAGGTTAATTCGGAAAAATATGATAGCTCTGTTTTACCCAAAAGCTGCAAACGATCTTTCGGATAGTATTTGAAATATCCAGTTAACTCTATACCCGGACGCGAGACTTCACTCATAAATATTTCTCTGTGAATTCCTTCTTTCCCTGCAATCAGCTCGATTTTAAAGCGGTCAAGCAAATCCTGCGTACGAACTTTAGCCATTTTTATAGCCCCCCTGTTTCTGAAAAAATCCCTTTTTTCCATTCTCCACTTTTGTATATCTTGCTGTAACTATTGTAGCACTTTTTGAAAAAGATAGTACAGATTAGAATGAAAAAATTAACCGGATTAGAAAAACGAAAAATCCTATTCTTACGGTTCTATCTAACTTAAATATGTGTACACAGGCACCTTAAAATACGGATTATATTTACTAAAGTAGAGGTTATTTTAAAATATTGTCAGTAGTATGATACCTTCTACGAACCACTTGTCTCTGCCTGCAAGTATTGTTTCAAAGCGTGCTTCCTCGGCACAAGCCAGACAGTTACACTTTACATAATTATTATAAGAGCTTCTTTTAATACGGATTATGTAAAGTAGCAGCTTAGTGTTTATCTTGAAATGATTCATGTGCTGGGATACCGCTCCGGCCAACCACTTCGCGCCCTGCGGGGCACGGCTGAAGCTAACTTTGTGAAGAAAGGCACTTCACAAAGTGGATCTTCAGCACCTGCACGTCCCGCGGGAGTCTACGTGGTTGGCCTACGCTAGGATGTTTGCTCTACACCAGACGTGACAGGAAGGATATAGAGCTATCCATTTTAATGACTTTTAATGCCTAGCACCAATGCTTTTAGCTATTTTCAAGCTTTGTAGCACTTCACCTAAGCGTAGGAAATATGCGGAGACTCCCGTGCCCACAGGACGCGGAGCATATTTCCGGAGCATTGCTACGCACATAAAATATATCAAAATGGACACATAATAATACAGCTCCACTTTACATAATCCGTATTATAGGAAGCTAATTTTATTTTTTTAAAGCTTGATTTACTTCTGTCATTCATCTTAATGACAATGATTATATATTTTCTATAAAAAAACCGCTATGGAATACACAGCGGTTTAATCTTTCACTATTTTGTTGATAAAGAAATTCATGATTGAAAATAAAATGGCTGCGATTAGGGCCATGGCGAAGCCATCAATCACGAAATTGTCACCTAGCAGTGCTTGAGTAAACCATAGCGTGATAGCGTTGATGACAAATAAGAACAATCCTAGTGTAACAATTGTTATTGGTAATGTTAATACGACGAGAATCGGTCTAACAATCGCATTTAAAACCGCCAGTATCACACTTGCCAATAAAGCTATGGCAAACCCGTCAATCGTAAAGCTATCAAAAAGATAATCAATTAACATCAGTGCCAGCGCGTTGAATACGAGTGATAATATCCAACGCATTATGGCTGCTCACTTTTTTTGGGAATAATCAGGGCAGCAGCTATATATAAAATCGTTAGCGGGATACCTGCTGTAAAGATTAATAATACGATATAAATTAAGCGTAATATCGTCGCATCTAAATTCGTTATTTCTGCAATACCACCGAGGACTCCGGCAAGCATACTATTTGATTCAGAACGATATAGTTTACGTGGTTCCATTTTCAGCCTCCTATCATGACTGTAATCTCCTAACTATATTTCCACAATCAAAGGAGATTAAACATCATGGCACTTGCTCAATATTTCCAAGTATAGAAAGATTCCATGCCTAACCATTGTTTGGCTGCAGCCATGATATCTTCTTCTTGATTTTTCACTGTTGCTAGCATACCATCTGCTTGTGATTTGTGTGCCTGAATCGTGTCAAATTTTTTCTCAAAAACATCCGATACATCATTCACCACATCAGGCTCCCCTAGCTCTATAGTATGCGTTCGGCTGATCGCTTGTGCCCATACGACAGGTCGTTCTTGTGCCGGGATCATTTCAACAGCTCGAATAGCGGCAGCACCAAACGCATCATGGTCTGGATGAACCGCGTGACCAGGATAATGGGTAATGACTAGCGATGGTTTAATTTCTTCTAAATATGTGTATAAATGTTGAGCTACTTCTTCTGTCGATTCAAACTCCAACGTTTTATCGCGATAGCCTAACATTTCAAGGTTTATATCTAACACTTTACAAGCTTTGATTAATTCTTCTTTACGGATTTCTGGTAATGTTTCCCGATTGGCAAAGGTAGGGTTTCCCATGTTTCGCCCCATTTCTCCTAGAGTGCCACAAAAGTACGTAACCGGAATTCCTTTTTGACGGAAGGTTGTAATCGTACCGGAAGCACCAAATGCCTCATCATCAGGATGTGGATATATGACAACTACGTGTTCTGACACAGTAATTCCTCCTTCTTAATAATGGAATGGTGTTTCACTGATCTGCAGTGACACCATCAATCTTCCTTCGCGATCATGACCCGCCATTAACAGCTGATTTTGGTCATTTATTTCGAATTGATTGACACCCTCTGCATAGATCCAGCCAATATCTAATTTCAGCCCAACACGATATGTAGCAACAGCTCCAACTACTTTCCCTCGCTGATACTTTACCTTCGCATTACGAATAAACGCTCCTACATTGTAGGCATCCTCGTTAAAGTGACTGGCATATGCACCATTTGTTGTTTCTAAATGGACATATACGTCTTTATTTGCACGATCATCAATATGTTTTTGCAACTGATTTATTTCAATTGGTTCCATAAGATATGGCAGCCTCCTCTTTCCTTGCATTCTTTACCCATTTTAGCATAGATAGATTATAAGTTCTTGTGAGAGGTACTGAGTGCTTCTTTATCATAGTTCATCTCAACAAGGTATTTTGTACCGCTTGGAATAAAAATGAGATGTTTAGTGGTTGTTCCTAACTAACGTAAGTACATACAACTTTCTTAAATGGATTATGTAAAGTAGTCATGTGCTCATTTTGAAAAATTTAGTGTGCTAGAATTTTCGGAGCTTTGCTAAGCATTTAAAACATATCAACGAGTGCCGAGCTTTTTTTATACCTCCTGTAGAGTAGAAAACAGGAATTGGATATTATCCTTTGTCCTCGGGTTTCAGGGTGTTCCACTTTGCTAAGCCTGATAAATTGCTCGCATTCTTGATTGAGTTACTTTGTCACGTGGCCTCAACCTTAGGATTCCTCCACCAGTTGCTCGGATTGGACTTTCACCAATTAGCAATTAACGGTTTGCTGGGCACGCAACAAAAGCTGCCCCTGAGGACAGCTTATTATTATTTTCCAATCATTGCTTCCATTCTTGCTTTATCTCTTTCAAGGACAGGTTTTAAATATCTTCCTGTATGAGATTCTTCGACTTCGGCGACTTCTTCCGGTGTGCCTGTAGCTACAATGGTACCGCCACCGTCACCACCCTCTGGACCGAGATCGATAATATAATCGGACGCTTTAATCACATCAAGATTATGTTCGATGATGATCACCGTATCACCATTATCGACAAGGCGCTCAATTACCGTCAACAAGCGAGAAATATCATCGATATGGAGACCGGTTGTTGGTTCATCCAGAATATAGAGTGATTTTCCGTTTGAACGGCGGTGTAATTCACTCGCCAATTTGACACGCTGTGCTTCCCCACCAGATAAGGTGGTCGCCGGCTGACCTAAACGCACATAGCCAAGCCCGACATCATAAATTGTTTCCAGCTTACGTTTTATTTTAGGAATGTTTTCGAAAAAGGACAGTGCCTCCTCAATCGTCATATCCAGGACATCCGCAATGTTTTTCCCTTTATATTTGACATCCAGTGTCTCACGATTATACCGTTTGCCTTCACAGACTTCACACGGTACATAGACGTCCGGCAGGAAATGCATTTCAATTTTAATAATACCATCGCCACGGCATGCCTCACAGCGTCCACCTTTTACATTGAAGCTGAAACGGCCTTTTTTATAGCCTCGGATTTTTGCCTCATTAGTTTGGGCAAATACATCTCGAATATCGTCAAAAGCTCCCGTATAAGTAGCCGGATTGGAACGTGGTGTTCTACCGATTGGTGACTGGTCAATGTCAATTACTTTTTCTAGATATTCGATTCCGTTAATTTTTTCATGCTTACCAGGTTTTTGCTTAGCACGATGTAAATGAACGGATAAGCTTTTGTGTAAAATTTCATTGATTAATGAACTCTTACCAGATCCGGATACGCCAGTGATTGCTGAGAAAATGCCAATAGGAATTTTTACATCAACGTTTTTTAAGTTATTCTCCTTGGCACCAATGATTTCCAAATAACGATTATCAGGCTTAGAGCGTTTAGCAGGTACAGGGATAAATTTCTCGCCAGATAAATACTGACCAGTTAAAGATCTCTTCTTTTTCATGACCTGTTTTGGTGTACCTTGAGCGACTACTTCCCCACCGTGTTCACCAGCTCCTGGGCCGATATCGATCAAATAGTCAGCGGCAAGCATTGTATCTTCATCATGCTCGACTACAATTAACGTATTTCCGAGATCACGCATTCGTTCTAACGTCTGTATCAAACGATCGTTATCGCGTTGGTGCAGACCGATCGATGGCTCATCCAATACATAAAGAACGCCTGTCAATGCCGAACCGATCTGAGTTGCCAGCCGAATTCGTTGCGCCTCGCCACCAGATAATGTCCCTGCCGCTCTTGATAACGTTAAGTAGTCCAACCCAACATTCTTAAGAAAAGTAAGGCGATCATCTAATTCATTGACAATCATTTTCGCAATCTGAATCTCTTTTTCGGACAAATCAAGTGAGGTGAAGAACTGAATGGCTTCGGTTACGGACAATTCCGTCACCTGACCAATATGTAAATCATTTACCTTGACCGCAAGTGCTTCTTCATTAAGACGATAGCCTTCACAGCTAGGACATGCTTTATTTGCCATATATTTTTCCATTTGTTCACGAATGAAATCAGAAGATGTCTCCCGATAGCGACGGGCAATATTGTTTAAAACACCTTCAAAATAAATTTCTGTCTCACGAGTCATGCCATAATCATTTTCATAGCGGAAGTAAATTTTTTCTTTTCCACTTCCATTTAAAATTTTATTCATATCGCGTTTTGCCAGCTTTTTCACCGGAACATCCATATCAATGCCATAATGAGCACAAACACTCTTGAGCATTTGCGGATAATATTGTGAGCTGGTTGGTTCCCAAGCAACAATTGCGCCTTGATTTAGTGTTAAATCCTTATTCGGGATTACCAGATCAACATCAACTTCCAGCTGTGAACCTAAACCATCACATGTTTTACAAGCGCCCCATGGACTGTTAAAGGAAAATAGGCGTGGTTCCAGTTCATCAATGGAAAATCCACAAATCGGACAAGCGTGGTTTTCACTAAAGAGCAACTCCTCTTCTCCAATGACATCGACAATCACCTTGCCATCGCCTAGCTTTAATGCTGTTTCGATTGAATCAGACAGTCGACCGGTGATACCTTCTTTCACCACTATCCTGTCAATGACTACTTCGATTGAATGATTTTTGTTCTTGTCGAGCTCAATGTCATCACTTATTTCTCGCATCTCACCGTCCACTCGCAGGCGAATGTACCCTTCTTTCTGGAGATCTTCCAAAACTTTAGCGTGGGTTCCTTTTCGTCCGGAAACAACTGGTGCGAGGATTTGTAATTTCGTCCGCTCCGGATAGGCGAGAATTCGATCCACCATTTGTTCTACGGTTTGTGACGTGATTTCCTCCCCATGAATCGGACAGATAGGATGCCCAATCCGAGCAAAAAGCAAACGCATATAATCGTAAATTTCCGTTACCGTTCCTACTGTAGAGCGCGGATTTCTGCTTGTCGTTTTCTGATCGATTGAAATGGCTGGTGATAACCCCTCAATAGAATCAACATCTGGTTTGTCCATTTGTCCTAAAAACTGACGAGCATAAGCGGAAAGTGACTCGACATATCGTCTTTGCCCTTCCGCATAGATCGTATCAAAAGCTAGCGATGACTTACCGGAACCAGATAAACCAGTTAACACTACCAGTCTATCTTTAGGTATATCAATCGAAATGTTTTTTAAATTATGAGCACGTGCTCCTTTTATTGAAATCGATTTTTTCGCCATTATATTCACCCTTCTGCTTTCAATTCTAATACTGCATCACGAAGCTCTGCCGCGCGCTCGAAGTCGAGATCACGTGCTGCCTGCTTCATTTCTTGTTCCATTTTTTCGATTAGTGATTGTCTTTCTTTCTTCGTCATTTTGCTGACTTCTTTTGCTTTTTCGTTATATTGCTCCTTGTCTTCAGCCGCAATCGTTGCGCGGATGACATCACGGACCCCTTTATTGATAGTTTGCGGCGTGATGCCGTGTTCTTCGTTATATGCTTGCTGCTTTTCACGACGTCGGTAGGTTTCTTCAATTGCGCGTTTCATGGAATCAGTTTCTTTATCTGCATACATGATTACTCTACCATTTTCATTACGCGCTGCCCTACCCATCGTTTGAATGAGAGAGCGTTCGGAGCGGAGGAAACCTTCTTTATCTGCATCTAAAATAGTCACAAGGGATACCTCTGGAATATCTAATCCTTCACGTAATAAGTTAATACCGACCAGCACATCATACTTACCGACACGCAAGTCACGAATCACTTCAATACGTTCCAGCGTTTTAATCTCAGAGTGTAAGTAAGCAACTTTTAATCCGACTTCTTTTAAATAATCGGTTAAATCTTCAGACATTTTTTTCGTCAAAGTCGTCACTAATACACGTTCATTTCTTTCAACACGTTTATTGATTTCTCCGATTAAATCATCTACCTGCCCATCGATTGGACGAATATCGACTTCCGGATCCAATAATCCAGTTGGACGAATAATTTGTTCTGTCATGACCGGTGTATGTTCGAGCTCATATGGACCTGGAGTGGCTGAGACATATATTAACTGATTGGCTTTTTGTTCAAATTCACCGAAGGTCAACGGACGGTTATCCATTGCAGATGGTAAACGAAAACCATGATCAACCAGCACTTTCTTCCGAGCCTGGTCTCCATTATACATACCACGAATTTGCGGTAACGTAACATGGGACTCATCGATGACGATTAACGAATCATCAGGAAAGTAGTCTATTAATGTATAAGGAGTAGAACCTGCTTCTCTTAAGGAAAGATGTCGTGAATAATTCTCAATGCCAGAACAAAAGCCCATCTCTTCCATCATCTCGAGGTCATAATTGGTGCGCTGTTCTAATCGCTGTGCTTCTAGCAATTTGTCCTCTTCACGAAATTTAGCAAGCTGCTCATTTAATTCCTGTTTAATATTTTCCATCGCGACTTTTAATTTTTCTTCTCGCGTGACGAAGTGAGAAGCTGGGAATATCGCTATATGTTCTCGATCGCCGAGTATTTCACCTGTCAAGGCATCGACTTCGCGAATTCGATCGATTTCATCACCAAAAAATTCAATGCGCACACAATGTTCTTCCCTTGATGCTGGGATTATTTCTACCGAATCTCCCCGAACACGAAAGGTACCGCGCTGAAAGTCAATATCATTACGAGCATACTGAATATCCACTAATGCTCTTAATAATTCATCCCGATCTTTTTCCATACCAACACGCAAGGATAAAACCTGACTGCTATATTCCTCTGGTGAACCCAAGCCGTAAATGCACGAAACACTGGCAACGACCAGGACATCATTTCGTTCAAACAAGGCAGAGGTTGCAGAGTGTCGAAGTTTATCAATTTCATCATTGACACTAGCGTCCTTTTCAATAAATGTATCTGTCGACGGCACATACGCTTCTGGCTGATAATAATCATAATAACTGACAAAATACTCTACTGCGTTCTTAGGAAAGAATTCTTTAAATTCACTGTACAACTGACCGGCAAGTGTTTTGTTATGGGCAATAACAAGCGTAGGCCGGTTAATTTCTTTCACGACATTACTAACCGTAAACGTCTTACCTGTACCTGTTGCACCAAGCAATGTCTGGTGACGTTTGTTCTTCTCGACACCTTCTACGAGTTCTTTAATGGCGCGGGGCTGATCCCCTTGCGGCTCATAAGGTGCCTGTAAATCAAATGTATGTTGATCCACCATATTACCTCCGTTCTCTTTATCTATCTATTAGTATACACGATCACTCACAAAAAAGCGAACAAATATTCGTTTGGGTTTTATTGGTTTCATTTTCATTATAACCAATGGTGTGGGGATGATAAAAAGATATGATATGAAATAACTAAAATAATCGAATTGTTCATTGCTTCGCGTAGTTGCAAAGCGAATTATCATTAGAACAGATATGAATCTCATGAAAACTGCTCTTCACTATCTAAATGAAGTATATAAGCTTCTGATAATACGGATTTAGTCAACTAGCATAGAGGTAATTTTGAAATATTTTTAGTGGTATGATACCGCTCCGGTCAACCACTTCGCGTCCTGCGGGAGTCTACGTGGTTGGCCTAGGCTAATGTATTCTACAACTGGTGCATGATATAGTATGTTGATTGGTATCCTCATGATCGTCCATACTGTCTAAAGGAATAATGCATAGCACTGCTGCTACTTCCTGTAACAATGTGTCTACAAGTATCGCTTCGAAGTGATCTTTCTCGGTCACAAGGCGGCAAAGAAGCAGACAAGTCGTAGCCTAGCTGAAGCCATTCCCCACAGGACGCGGAGCATTGCTTAGCATATACTAAATACAACATAAATATATCGCAAGTGTTTACCGTATTATGAAAAGCCTATTTTTCAAATATTTAAGTAAAAGCACCTGCATTATCCATGAAAAAGCCATAGCTATTGTTAGCTATGGCTTGTTTGGTCGTATTGGTTTACTTCAAATAAATCGATTAGTTCGATTTCCGGATGTTTGTCGACAAACCAGCGTAATGCGAAATCATTTTTGAATAAGACAAGAAAGTCCTCTTCGCGATCTTTCACCAACAAGTTCCGCTCATCAAATAATTTTGGATCGACTTGATCCTTCTTGAGCCAGCGCGGAATACGATCTCCAATTGATTCAAGCATGACTTCCACATTGTACTCGTTCTTCATACGATGCTGGAATACTTCATACTGGAGCTGACCTACGGCACCAATGATCATCGAATCGGTTGGATAGCCACGGAATAGCTGGATTGCACCTTCCTGCACAAGCTGTTCAATCCCTTTACGGAACTGCTTTGCTTTCATTACGTTTTTGGCAGTTACGCGCTGGAACATTTCTGGTGGGAACTGAGGTAACTCATCATATTGAAAAACATTTTTCCCTTCCAGTAAAGTATCCCCTATTCGATAGGAGCCTGGATCATAAACACCAATGATGTCACCAGCGTATGCTTCTTGTACTGTATCACGGGAAGAAGCGACGAATTGTTGCGTCTGCCCAAGTCGAATGCTCTTGCCAGTTCGAGCTAACGTCACGTTCATACCCCGCTCAAACTTACCGGAACATACTCGCAAAAATGCAATTCGGTCACGGTGCTGCGGATTCATGTTCGCCTGAATTTTGAAAATGAATCCGGAGAAATCGGGATAATCAGGGCTGATGACTTCCTCGGTCGTACGGCGTGGTCCTGGTGCAGGAGCTAACTCGATAAAAGTATCAAAAAAGGTCTGTACACCAAAGGGTGCCAAGGCACTACCAAAGAACACCGGCGTTTGTTCTCCTTCTAATACACGATCGATAGAGAACTGATCACCTGCTTCATCTAATAGTTCTAATTCATCGACAGTTTCCTGATAAGTAGGATGCTGGGCGATTTCGTCCTGATCCATTTCTGACATTGGAATATACGACTCTTCCTCATTACCATTAAATTTAATAAATTGGTCTTGGTAACGGTCCAGAATCCCTAAAAATCGTTTTCCCATACCAACCGGCCAGTTCATTGGATACGTTTCAATATTTAACACTTCTTCAATCTGGTCTAACAATTCCAGTGGTTCACGTCCCTCGCGGTCAAGCTTATTAATGAAAGTAAAAATCGGAATACCACGCATTTTACAAACTTTGAACAGCTTAATCGTTTGTGCTTCGATACCCTTTGTCGCATCAATAATCATGACAACACTGTCAACCGCTGTCAGCGTCCGGTACGTATCCTCACTGAAATCTTCGTGTCCAGGAGTATCAAGGATATTGACCTTGTGCCCTTTATATTCAAAATTCATCACACTGGATGTTACAGAAATCCCACGTTGCTTTTCAATTTCCATCCAGTCCGATGTTGCAAATTTTCCCGACTTTTTCCCTTTAACCGTACCTGCCGACCGAATCAAATTACCGAACAATAACAATTTTTCAGTCATCGTTGTTTTACCGGCATCCGGGTGTGAAATGATCGCAAATGTCTTTCTTTTTTTCACTTCTTCTTGTAATCCCATGTTTGTACCCTACTTTCTTATTTACCTAGCCTTAACTTCTCCTATTTTAACACTTCTCAAACAAGGTGAAAATAAAAATATCATCGGGATGGCATCCGTCTCAGAATCTGCTATAATATAATGATGGATTCTTTGTATAAGGATGGGATCAAGTTGCAGCAAATTCAAATGACGGAACAATCGATTCGTCAGCTAACTGGCGAACGCTTTTACAATAGAGGATATCAATACTACCAAAACGGCAAGGTATATGGCCTCTCCTATAATCCACAGACTAATTCTTGGCGTGGACTTGTTAAAGGGACCAAGATTTATACAATACGCATATATTTCACAGAAGATATGAAGATTGACACCACTTGTAATTGCCCAGCATTCGAAACGCATGATTCATGTAAACATGTGGCAGCTGTCTTGCTGGCCATTACGCAGGATGCTCAGTCGAACAAAAGACGCTATGCAGTTGATCGCCGTGCGCAAGAGGCACCTTCGCAGGATACCGATCTGTTTGCGAAGCAATTACTTCATACGTTCCGTAATAAACAGGATGACATAGAGACACCTTTACAGGTGAAAACAGAATTTGTTTTGTCACTGATAAAAACGAATAAAAATTCACAGTATGCATTGAGTATAGAAGTAAAAGTAGGAGATAAACGACCATATGTGGTTCGTGATATCCGCAATTTCTTAAAAGCAATGACTGGCGGGGAAACTTACCGAGTCAATCAAAGCTATACGTATTACCCCTATACTCATTACTTTAACTCCAAGGACCAAAAAATGACCGAAATGCTCTTAACCTGTTATGAGCAGGAGCGACTGTTTGGAAATAGTTATGTCATAAAACTGGAGAATCCTAGAAGTATCTATGTGCCACCCAGCCTGGTAGATTCACTGCTCGAATTGTTAGTGGATATCAATTACACATTCCGGTTAGATACAAATAAAGAATTTAGCGATATTAAAAAAGGAAATATTGAAGAACAACTAACGTTCCAATTAGATTACCAGGCAACAAACAGCTATACGCTGGAAATGAACGATTTGTCTGAGTTTTATTTTCTTAACAGTTATCGCTACTTAATTCGTGATAATTATTTTTACAAATTAACGTACAACCAAAAAGCAATATTGGAAAAGTTGTTCCGGATCATGCCTTTTCAGAACAAAAAAAAGCAGAACATCTCTGCTGACGAAATGAACGGTTTTGTCAAAAATGTTATGCCGCAATTCGAGCAGATTGGTTCATTACAAATGACAGAGCGGATGGAACAGCAAATCAATACGACACCTTTGCATCCCAAAGTTTATATTGATGAAATAGACGGTGCATTGAAAGCAGAGGTGGAATACCACTATGGCGAGGAACAGTTTACTCCTTTTTCTGAACAGTCTGTTGCTAAAACCATTGTAAAAAGGGAAACAGCAAAGGAACAGCAGATTATTCAGCAGCTGCGCGACGAAGCATTTATGGAGATGAACCATGCTTATTATTTATTTAATGACGATGCAATCTACTCGTTTCTGCATGAAGGTGTGCATGAATTAGAGCAAAGCGCCAATGTGTATCTCTCCTATGCTGTGAAACAAATGATCGATGGCGTAGATAAGATTACACTGCAATCACAGGTTGATTATCGACCGACTGAAGGGATGCTGGACATCGCTTTTGACATGGAGGGTATTTCAGATGAGCATGTCGCTAATATACTCCAGGCGTTAATCGAAAAAAAACGCTACTATCGTATACCGAATGGTGCCCTGATTCATTTGGAGCGTGACGATTTCAACTCGTTTCAACGATTACAACAATCCTTGCAATTGTCACAGAAACAAATGGAAAATGGCAGAGTATCGATTCCGGCAGCCCGCAGTTTTCAGGTAGAAGATGCCTTAAACAAGACAGATCATCGGTACAGTGCATCATTCCAGCAAATGTTGGAGCAACTGAAACATCCGGAAATGCTGGAATTCGAACTGCCTGCATCACTTCAAGCCGAAATGCGGGATTATCAGGTTACCGGTTTTCAATGGATGAAGGCACTCTCACACTATCACTTAGGTGGGATACTAGCTGATGACATGGGGCTTGGAAAGACATTGCAAACAATCAGTTATATGCTTTCTGAGGCAGAAAAACAACAAGGAAACTATCAAGCGTTAGTTATTGCACCTGCATCGCTTTTATATAACTGGAAAAAAGAAATTGAAAAATTTGCACCGACTTTATCAGCTGGTGTAATCATCGGCCCTAAACAAGAGCGTCGTCAGTTGCTGGAGCGTTTCCAGGATACCAATATTCTGATTACCTCATATCCTACGTTAAGAAA
Source organism: Gracilibacillus caseinilyticus (assembly GCF_022919115.1). Classification (NCBI taxonomy): domain Bacteria; kingdom Bacillati; phylum Bacillota; class Bacilli; order Caryophanales; family Bacillaceae; genus Gracilibacillus; species Gracilibacillus caseinilyticus. Next base: position 4,129,076 of record NZ_CP095072.1, read on the forward strand.
AGATCAGGACTTATATGAAGAGCATTTGTTTGACTGCATCGTATTGGATGAGTCACAGGCAATCAAAAATCATTTAACATTAACAGCTAAATCTGTCCGTTCTCTTCAGGCAAAACAATTTTTTGCCTTGAGCGGAACGCCAATTGAAAATGCTCTCGAAGAACTATGGTCGATTTTTTACACGATTTCCCCTGGTCTATTTGGTAGCAAAAAAGTGTTTAGTAATCTGGATACGAACTATATTTCGAAAATTACCAGACCGTTTATTTTGCGACGTGTGAAAAAGGATGTACTGGACGAATTACCGGATAAAATCGAATCGGTACAGTACTCAGAGCTGACGAAGGATCAAAAAGAAGTTTATCTTGGCTATTTACAGCGAATCCAAAACGAGTTGGATGAGACGATTGAAACGAAAGGATTTGACCGTGGTAAACTGCAAATTCTCGCAGGCTTAACACGCTTGCGCCAGATTTGTTGTCATCCGAGTTTGTTCTTGGAAAATTATCAAGGACAATCCGGTAAATTGGATCAGTTAATGGAACGAACTGCGGAGCTTGAAGCCAACGGAAAACGCACGTTGATCTTTTCGCAATTTTCCAGCATGCTGGAAATCATTCGCGATACACTACAAGCAAATGGCCACGACGTCTTTTATCTGGATGGGTCAACACCATCTGATCAGCGCATGAAGATGGTAGAAGCATTTAACGAAGGAGAAAAAAGCTTCTTCCTAATATCCCTAAAAGCTGGTGGAACAGGACTCAACTTAACCGGAGCCGATACCGTCATATTATATGATCTCTGGTGGAATCCTGCGGTCGAAGAACAAGCAGCAGGAAGAGCGCACCGTATCGGTCAGAAAAATGTTGTTCAAGTGATCCGTTTTATTACGGAAGGTACGATTGAAGAGAAAATTTATCACTTACAACAACAAAAACGCGAATTAGTCGATCAAATCATCCAGCCAGGTGAAACATTATTATCCAAATTATCGGAAGATGAAATTCGGGAACTATTACAATTCAACGAAAAACAAGAGAGCTGATGTGATGATCAGCTCTCTTGTTTTATAGTTTCTTGATACATATTCGTTTCCTTCACAAATAATATCCCTAGTTTGTGGTGCTCCCCTTCATATAAAGCCCGTTGCGCAAATCGAAGCTCCCCTTCTAAATCTTTAACACTAAGTTTGCAAAAGGCACGATTGTTGTTAACGGCCTGATAAAAATGGTCTTCATTACGAACCACTTGATCATTTACTTTCATAATTTCTTCCCCAGGCTGCAGCCCTAAATCAACTGCAGGACTGTCAGGTAATGTACCAAGTACAAATAGTCCTTTATCAGATGGCTGGAAATAAGGACGTTCTTGCTGTTCTTTCGCCCGATAAAGATACTGCACAATTTCTTTACCTATTAATGCTGCTGCTAAAGCAATCATCGTTAAAAACGGAACGAAATAGCTCCCTGCAGCCAGTAATAAAACCAGTGCTGCTAGTAATGTGATACGTGGAGCAATCCAATCTGTTGCTGTTCTTACCAAGCTGGTTTTGACGACATATTCAAAACCGAGCAGGTATGGTACCACAATCAGACCAAACGATTGCTGTCCTATCTCAAATACTGGCCACCAATCAACAAAAGATTCTAACGATCCGACTGGAAACAACGCAATAAACGGAATGATAGTCAGTTTCTTGATTCGGTGCTGTCCGATAAATTTACCTCTGCCACTTTTGCTTAATTCCGGGAACGTATCATCGGCGTTAATGCGCTTCACATACCAAGCTTCTGCAAAAAGTAAAATAGCAATGATAATCGGGATATAAAATAGATTAGTCGTATCTAATTGCTGTAACCATGCTTCCGGTACATAGTCCGAGCCATACCTGTTAAGAACGTACGTGATCATTGCTGTTATTGCCAGCCCGTGCGCCGCTGACAACACGCTAAAATGATTGGCTAATGATAACACTAGTAAAACTGCTCCTAACAGTAATACGAACGGCAGGGATACGATGAATCCCAGTGCAACTGATACGATGGATAACAGCAGTCCTATTATTACTGTGACCGACACACTCTGTCTCACTTCGTAAAAATAAGGATAAACCTTCGCACCATGATGCTGACGATCTTTTTTTATTCGCCAATAACCGCTGAGGAAGATTAATAGAAAAAAGAGATACATAAAAGGTTGCATAAACATACGAACAATAGCCAAGCCAAGTTCCATTATCCAATCCATCCCATCGGCCCCTTCCAAAATCCAAAACATTAATTATGTATAGTATCTCTATTATGCTCAAAAAAAGAAAATTTGGCTACCCATTTTTTTATTTTAAATATATTTTCCTATTTTTAGCGGGATTACTAGGAGAAAATTTGGTGCTAGAGGATTCTCTATCACTTACTTAACCCCAGCTATATTAGACGGTTAACAAGGCTTCTTATAATACGAATTATGCCAACTCCCAGCGGAGAGGTCATTTTGACATGTTGTTAGTAGTAGGATACCGCTCCGGTCAACCACTTCGCGTCCTGCGGGGCACGGCTGAAGCTAGGTACTTCACGAATTACTTCTTTGCTGCCTTGCACCGAGGAAGCTTACTTCTAAGCGATACTAGAAGAAACAGGTGCAGACTTTGTGGATCTTCAGCACCTGCCTGCCCCGCGGGAGTCTACGTGGTTGGCCTACGCTGATGTATAGCTCCACAATTTATGCGACAGCTAGGATATGGAATACTATCTGCGAGATTTACACCTTAATTTGATGAAATACAATGCCTAGCACGACTGCTTTTTGCTGTTACATACGTTGTAGACCTTCCCTTAAGCGTAGGAAATATGCGGAGAACCCCGTGGAATCAGCGCGAGCTTCAGCTAACTTTGGAAAGAAAAGTATTTTCTTTCCAAAGTTAGCTGAAGCCGTGCCCACAAGACGCAGAGCATATTTCCGGAGCTTTGCTAAGCAGATAAAACATATCAAAATGACCGCATTGTCATAACAGTTCCACTTTACATAATTTGTATTATAGGAAGGTTTTCTGTTACTTTATTTTTAGCTTAACCACTTTTCTGTGTTAGGAGTGATAAACTTGACTAATGCAAAAGCCCACATTTGTAGTAAATGTGGGCTTTTGCATTATTATTGGCTTACGATCTCTAGTGCTTTTTCGAGTTGTTTATCGTCTTGGCCATCGCGGATTTTTTCGACGATGGATGTTTGTAATACTTCTGCTGTTTTTTGATCGACTTCACCGGTAACATCTAAGTCCTGATCACTCTGGAATGCCTCGACTGCTGATTTGGTTGCTTCATTAAAGTAACCATCTGTTCTTTCCGGTTCATAGCCTAAGCCTTCCAACATAATTTGAACATTTTCAATTTGATCATCGCTCTGGTTGTAGCTTAGTGGCTCTTCCAGCTGCATCGGATTGGTGTAGTAATAATCAGGCATTTTTTGTTCTACCGTTGGTTCAATACCTTTTTCATGAATCCAATTACCATCAGGTGTTAACCATTTGAAACGGGTAATTTTAATCGTACTGCCATCCCCCATCGAAACGGTTTGCTGTACGGTCCCTTTACCAAATGACTTTTCACCAACTATATCATAGTCCATTGCTTCGTTTAGTGCACCAACCAGAATTTCAGATGCAGAAGCACTTCCACCATCAATTACTGAAACAATTGGATAGCCTTTAGCAGATTCCAATTCAGAGAAATACCTAGTCTTCTTACCAGACGGATCTTCGATTTGAAGATATGGTTTATCACTTGGGATAAAGTTTTTCAAAATCTCTTCAACTTCTGGCAATAAACCACCAGGGTTTCCGCGTAAATCAATAACTAGTCCATCCATGCCTTTATCTTCTAAATTCGTAAGTGCTTTTTTAAAATCAGTAGCCGTGTTCTCTGAAAAAGAAGTTAATTCAATTACACCGATCGTTTTTCCATTTACTTCTTTTGTTTCTGAATAAACAGTTTCCAATGGAATCGAATCTCTTGTAATTTCAATCTCTAATGGATCATCTACTCCAGGCCTGCTAACTTCAAGGACGACTTCCGATCCTTTTTCTCCTCTGATTTTGTTAACTGCTTCATAGAGATCAAGTCCTTCAACGCTCTCGCCATCAACAGATAGAATTTGATCATTTGGCTTCAACCCAGCTTTTTCTGCCGGAGAATCTTTAATCGGTGAAACAATCGTAACATTGCCGTCTACCATTGAAACCTCGGCACCAATTCCTTCAAAAGATGCTTCTATTTGTTCATTAAATTGTTCCATTGTTTCTTGATCCATGTACACACTGTATGGATCTTCCAGTGATTCCAGCATACCATTGATTGCACCTTCAACCAATTGCTGATCATCTACTTCTTCTACATAATTTTCTTGAATGATCGAAAAAGCATCCACTACTTTGGACATTTTACCCATGTTCTCTTCCAGACTTTGCTGCTGTTCAGAAAGCTGGGACAATAAATTTTGATCATCACTGCTTATCCCACTATCAGAGCTTGACCCACTTGCAAAAAACGCTAGTCCAGCATATGTACCAGCAGCGCCTAAAGCAATTGCTACAATTAAAATTAATACTAAAATTCTTTTGCTTATTTTCATATACCCACCCCATTGCCTTTCCAAGACTCTCTTTTTTCCACTACTACATACCTATGTCCCATTTTAATGTTCTACTACTATATTATGATGGTTTAAAAAAGACATCACAAGTATTTTGTGATGTCTTTTTTAATTTCGTTATTTAAGGTAAGTATGGCATCGGGTTTATCGCTCCGTGATAACTCCATCCACCTTTGTGTACTTCAAAGTGTAAATGGCTACCAAAGGAATGTCCGGTATCACCCATACCACCGATTGTTTGACCTTGCGTAACATTTTGTTCTAATGAAACGTTGGAACTGTTTAAGTGCGCATATACAGTCGTTAATTCCAGACTCGGATGATATATGTATACTACATTTCCGTAACTGGAGGAATAATTAGCCCGTGTTACCTTACCATCGGCAGCTGCTCTAATGGTCGTTCCTACACTGTTCGCGATATCTATACCGTAATGGAATCCACCACCATCAAAGTCACGGTAGCCATAATCTGAAGAGTGTCTTCCCTGTGCTGGCCAGACTAAACTGCCGTTTCCTCCTGCAGATAAAGAACCACCGCTACTGCTTCCGCCATTTGAAGGGGAATTATTTTCTTCTTCTTTCGATAATTGATCTAATTTTTCTTTAGCTTCTTTTTTCGCTTGTGCAATTACAGCTGCTTGATTATTAAGCGTTTCTTGCTGTTCAGCTAAACTCATTTTATGTTCATGCAGTTCTTGTTCTTCTGATTCCAAGTCCGCCATTAGCATCTCTTTATTATCTTTTTGATTGTTCAGTGTCGACTTAATTTCGTTTAATTCTTCTTGTTGTGCCACTAAATTCGATTTCGTATTTTCAAGTTGTGCTTTGCTGTCTTCTAACGCAACTTGTTTTTCTTCGACTTCTTTTTTGTTTTTCTCAACCGTTGCTTTATTTTCTTCTAATTTTTTCTTGTCCGCTTGTTGTTCTTCCATGATGTTTTTATCAGAATCCATGATTTTGTTAACAGCGGTAGCACGGTTAATGAAATCACCAAAGCTTTGTGCTCCTAAGATGACTTCCAAATAGCTGACGCTTCCTCCATTTTGCTGGATGGAGCGCAATCTGTTCTTTAATAATTTTTCTCTGGATGCAATCTTTTCTTCCAGTTCTTTAATCTCTTTTTTTAATGATTCAATCTCTTCTTTGAGAGAGGTAATTTCGTCTTCTGTTTTTTGAATTTCTGCTTCGGTTGTTTGTATTTCATTATTGGTCTGAGCAATTTCTTCTTGTTTTGCTGCCAATTTCGCCTGTGTATCCTCTAAGTCACTGTTCAGGCTGCTAATTTCACTTTGTGTTTCATGTTGTTGATCTTGATTTTCAGCGATTTTATCTTCCGTTTCGCTTACTTTGTTCTCCACCCCGTCAGACTTCTCTTCTAAATTACTTTCCTGGTCTTCTAAATCATTAATTTTTTCATCTAATTCATCAGCTGATTCGGCAAAGATAGTATTTGCCGGAATCAATGAAGCAATCAATAAGAAAATAAGTAGCAGATTAAATTTTTTCATCTTGTATCCCCTCTCTAGAACTTATCTCTTAGACTATTAAACTTTTAAGAATTTACGGACACTCATTAAGCTTCCCCATACCCCAATAGTTGCTCCGATACCAATAATGATTGCAGCAACTTGTAAAGCGAATGGGAAGAACGGTAATATTTTGACAAAATCAAATTGTTCAAATACAACGAGATTTTGAGTTAGGAAGTAGTATCCGACCATGATAACGGCAATTGGTACCAAGCTTCCAAATACACCAAGCATCAGCCCTTCGACAAAGAATGGCCAACGGATAAAATTGTTTGTCGCTCCTACAAGCTTCATGATTTCAATCTCGCGCCTGCGAGCCATTATCGTAATCTTAATCGTGTTAGAGATTAAGAAGATCGCAGTGAACACTAATGCCACAATTAAGCCTAGTCCTATGTTTCTAGCATACTTATTAAATGTAAATAAACTATCGACATAATCTTGTCCAAAATTCACTCGGTAAATATAGTCAAACTTTTCAATTTCATTGGCAATATGTTCTGTATCCTGAGGGTTGGTTGCTTTCACAATAAATGCGTCATTGAGCGGGTTATCTTGTTCATATAAGCTCCATGCTTGTCCTTGTTCCCCCATGCTGTCAATTAAATTCTGCAGTTCCTCTTCCTTTGTTACATATTCGACACTTGCGACACCACTAATATTGGATAGATCCTCATTCATGGCTTCAACTGTCGTTTCTTCCTCCGTTAATTCTACTAATGCTTTTATTTGTACGTCTTCTTCCAGTTCGCCTGCAATGTGATTCAAATTCAACATCAGTACAAGGAACACTCCGACCAGAATCAAAGTCGTTGTAACAGCACCGACGGAAGCAATTGTCATCCAGCCATTACGCCATGTATTCTTTGCACCTTCTTTGAAATGTCGATTCAACGTATTAAATTTCATAGCCATACTCTCCTCGATGCTCATCACGTACTATCGTACCATCTTCAACTGCGATAACACGTTTTTTGATGGTATTTACAATTTCTTTGCTATGTGTAGCCATTAAAATTGTTGTGCCACTTGCATTAATCTCTTCAAGTATTTGCATAATTTCCCAGGATGTTTCCGGATCCAAGTTCCCTGTTGGTTCGTCAGCTATTAAAATAGAAGGTCTGTTAACAATCGCACGTGCAATTGCCACCCGCTGCTGCTCTCCCCCGGACAACTCATCTGGTATAAAGCGTGCTTTATTTTTCAAACCTACCTGCTCCAGCACACTCATGACACGTTTGCGAATATTTTTTGGCGTTTCCTCGATTACTTCCATCGCGAACGCTATATTTTCGTAGACTGTTAATTTAGGCAGTAGACGGAAATCCTGATATACTACCCCGATATTCCGACGAAAATAGGGTACTTCTTTCCATTTTAGTTCGGTAATATTCTTATTATTAACTGTCACGGCACCATTCGTTGGTAGTTCTTCTCGTATTAATAATTTGGTAAATGTTGATTTACCTGCACCACTTGGCCCTACTATGTAAACAAACTCACCTTGACCGATCTTTACATCTATGCCATTAAGCGCGACAACACCATTCGGATAAGTCATATATACTTCTTGCATCTCTATCATAAAGTAATCACCTTTTTAATTTTTTGTAAGACAAATCTCCAGAAAAACAGAACCAAAATTCGACTCCGAATTTCATACATCTTACATTATAACATCAATTTCGATATTTTTTACCGATTTTTTTATTACAATTTCTTTTCAAAACATTAAATTATCATGAGGATTGAAATATTTTGTCATTATTTTTTGAATCCTTCGCCTAAAACCTCAGTAGCATTCATTACAATCACAAATGCATTGGGATCTATTGATTTCACTGCCTGTGTCGCTTTACTGAACTCATTTTGCTGGACTACACACATGATAACTTTGCGATCCTCATCCGTGAATCCTCCAGAACCATTAAAAATAGTAACACCTCGGTCAATATCATTCAACAAAATCCGACGAACTTCTTCAAATTGGTTCGTAATAATCATCACATTCTTTGAGGTATTTAGACCTACCTGCACGAAGTCAATTGTACGGCTCGTGATAAACAACCCGATAATTGCATAAAGCCCTTCTTCTAAGGAGAAGACAAACGAGGCTGTTAATACAATCATTCCATCGAAAAAGATCAGACATACCCCGAGGGGCATCGAGGTGTATGTATGTAGGAGCTGTGCAGCTAAATCCATACCACCAGTTGATGCTTTACCTCGAAATACGATCCCGATTCCAAGACCTACAATCATACCACCGAAGATTGCTCCTAAAAGGGGATCAGATGTCGCAGGTTCCATATCTTTTGTTAAATAGACATAGAAAGGTAAGATGATCGTCCCTACTAAAGATTTTGCTCCAAAATTTTTACCTAGTATCACAACACCCGCTATAAATAGCGGAATATTTAATGCCCATTGTACGATTGAGGGTTCCCAATCGAAGAGAGATTTCGTAATCGTGCTGACACCTGCAACTCCACCAGATGCGATATTGTTTGGTAATAAAAACAAATTAAATGCAATAGCGACAAGGAAAGCCCCTATTAACACATAAAGATAATCCAATGTTTGACGTAACCAAAACGGCATTGGTGTACGTTTATATTTTGCAATCATAGTTCTACTCCTTTTTCGTTGTTTTTCCGATTAGAAAAGCGTAAGCGCCCGTTTAGAAACGTAGCGACTGGACGGCATCAACTGAGATACAGGAATCACGGTGGGCAAGTGATGTCGATGATGACTTTCGCCCAAGGGCATAAGGTCGACTAGGCCCTCTGGTTATCACCAGCAAGTCTTCTTTATCGTAGGGCGATGCAGGAAGTCGCCTAGTTTTTGGGCGCCCGAGTGGACATGGCTGTTCATGTTAGAAAGCGGTACGAAACCTTAAAATTTTATACTTTCTTACCTGTAAATGAAAAACGAGCAAAAGGAGAGCATTTCCCCTTTTGCTCGTCGTTAATTCATTAAAGAACGCAAATAAGCATCAATGAAGTTATCTAATTCTCCATCCATCACTGCTTGGGTATTACCGGTTTCGTGGTCTGTTCGATGGTCTTTCACCATGGAATAAGGATGGAATACATATGACCGTATTTGACTGCCCCATCCTATTTCTTTTTGTTCTCCACGAATTTCTGCCATCTCCTGCTGCTGTTTCTCAATTTCTAATTGATATAGCTTTGCTTTCAACATTTTCATGGCTTGTTCTCTGTTTTTAATTTGGGATCGTTCAGATTGACAGGTAACGACTGTATTCGTTGGCTGGTGTGTAATCCGGACCGCTGAATCAGTCGTGTTGACATGCTGGCCACCAGCACCACTGGAACGATAGGTATCAATCTTCAAATCTTCCGTATTGATTTCAATATCAATATCGTCATCGACTTCTGGTGTCACATCACAGGATACGAAGGAAGTATGACGACGTCCTGATGAATCAAATGGTGAAATCCGGACAAGTCGATGGACTCCTTTTTCTGCCTTTAAGTATCCATAAGCATTATGCCCCTTAATTAACAGGGTAACACTTTTCACTCCCGCTTCATCACCCGGTAGGTAATCCAATGTGTCTACTTTGAAACCTTTTGAATCAGCCCATCGTGTGTACATTCGCAAGAGCATGCTAGCCCAGTCCTGTGATTCCGTACCACCAGCTCCTGGATGCAGTTCAAGAATCGCATTATTTTTATCATAAGGTTCACTAAGTAAAATAAATAACTCAAATTGATTTAACGATTCAGATAGAGCCTGCACTTCTGACTCCAGATCAGCACGAAGCTCTTCATCCTCTTCTTCTTTCACTAATTCATAGGACACTTCTGCATTCTCCAAGGCTTCCTGGTTTTTATCAAAGGCTTGAACGAGCTCCTTCTCACCATTGACCTCTGTTATTACTTTTTGCGCATTCTGCTGATCATCCCAGAATCCTGGCTCTGCCATGACCTCCTCTAATTCAGCAATTCGGGCTCTCTTTGTTTCTAAGTCAAAGAGACCCCCTGAAGTCCGCTAACCTGTTAGCCATTTTTTCTAATTCTTGCTTAATCTCTACTAATTCCATCCATTACACCTCATTTAAACTTAACTGCCATGACAATGTTTATATTTCTTGCCACTACCACATGGACAAGGGTCGTTACGTCCGACTGTCTCTGCTTTCACAAAAGGTCTTTTTACTTTTTTCTTCTCCTGATCATCGCCAGAGACCGCTTGTGTGTTCTTCACTACGGCTTCACGTTTAATATTCTCTTGCATTTGTGCTTTCATTACATATTTGGATACTTCTTCATTGATAGTCGAGATCATCTGTTCAAACATAGTGAAGCCTTCCATCTGGTATTCACGCAATGGATCGTTTTGACCGTAAGCACGCAAATGAATACCTTGACGAAGCTGATCCATCTGGTCAATATGATCCATCCATTTTGTATCCACCGTACGAAGAAGAATGACCTTTTCGAATTCACGCATTTTTTCCGGTGTGAATTCCTCTTCTTTTTGATCATATTTTTCTTTCACTTTTGTCATGATCAGTTCAATGACTTCTTCTTTTTCTTTGTCTTTCAGATCCTCTTCACTAATCCAATCAGATTCTAGTAATGTACCATGAATATATTCGGTTAATCCTGTCAGGTTCCAATTCTCTGGTACTTCGTCTGCCATATACGAATCGACTGCACCTTCAACCGTAGTCTGAATCATCTGTTCAATTATTTCACGAAGATTTTCAGAGTCGATGACATCGAAACGTTGTTTGTAAATAATTTCACGTTGCTGACGTAAAACATCATCATAAGACAGGATCGTTTTACGAGCATCAAAGTTATTACCTTCCACTCGTTTCTGTGCGGATTCTACTGCTCTTGAAACCATTTTACTTTCGATTGGCTGTGAGTCATCCATGCCAAGACGTTCCATCATATTTCTCATATTATCCGAACCAAAACGGCGCATCAGTTCATCTTCCATTGATAGATAAAACTGTGTCACACCTGGATCTCCCTGACGACCAGAACGACCACGTAACTGGTTATCAATACGACGGGATTCATGTCGTTCTGTACCGATAACAGCAAGGCCGCCTAATTCTTTAACACTGTCACCCAATTTAATATCGGTACCACGACCAGCCATGTTGGTCGCAATGGTAACGGCATGCTTTTGACCAGCATTTTCAATAATTTCGGCCTCACGGAAATGATTTTTCGCGTTGAGAACGTTATGCTTAACACCTGATTTTTTTAATAGTTTCGAAATCAGCTCTGATGTTTCTACCGCTACGGTCCCTACTAATACAGGCTGTCCCAGTTCATAGCGTTCTTTAATTTCTTCTACAACCGAACGGAATTTACCATCCATCGTTTTATAGATTAAATCTGCTTTATCGTCACGGACAATCGGTTTATTAGTTGGAATAGAGATAACATCCATCGCATAAATATTTCGGAATTCTTCTTCTTCCGTTTTAGCAGTACCAGTCATCCCCGCTAGTTTTTGATACATACGGAAGTAGTTTTGGAAAGTAATCGACGCAAGTGTCATACTTTCATTCTGGATTTGCAGGCCTTCTTTCGCTTCAATCGCCTGATGAAGTCCATCACTATAACGACGCCCCTTCATTAAACGACCTGTAAATTGGTCGACGATCACGACTTGATCCTCTTCCACTACATAGTCCGTATCTCGTTGCATTGCCACATGAGCTTTTAATGCCTGATTAATATGATGGGTTAACGTTACGTTATTTAAATCAAACAAGTTCTCTACTTTGAAGAAGCGCTCTGCTTTATTCATTCCTTCTTCTGTTAGTTGTACGCCTTTTGATTTTTCATCATACGTATAATCTGATTCATTTTGCAGTGTTCTAACAAAAGAGTTCGCTTGTTGGTATAAGCTTGCTGATTTCTGTGCAGTACCAGAAATAATTAACGGTGTACGCGCCTCATCAATTAAAATCGAGTCAACCTCATCAATGATGGCAAAGTGCAAGGGACGCTGTACCATTTGCTCTTTATACAGCACCATATTATCACGTAAATAATCAAAGCCGAATTCATTATTCGTACCATAAGTGATATCTGCGTCATATGCCTCACGTTTCTCTTCTTTTGGCATACCATTCTGATTCAATCCAACGGTTAAACCTAAAAACTGATACAATTCACCCATGTCACGTGCATCACGATCTGCCAAGTAATCGTTGACTGTAATAATATGGACGCCTTTACCTGTTAAAGCATTTAAGTAAGCTGGCATTGTCGAAGCCAGGGTTTTCCCTTCCCCTGTTTTCATTTCGGAAATGTTCCCCTTGTGCATGGCGATTGCTCCTAACAATTGCACATTAAAAGGACGCATGCCTAGTACACGTTTTGCTCCTTCACGAACAACAGCATACGCTTCTACTATTAAATCATCAAGGGTTTCACCATTTTGATATCTTTCTTTGAAGCTTTGCGTTTTATTTTTTAATTCATTATCAGATAATTGTTGTATCGATGGCTCCAACGCTTCTATTTCTTCCGCAATTTTTTCTAGTCCTTTTAGCTGACGCTGGTTACCATCACCAAATACTTTTTTAATTAATCCACGCATTATAGACGCTCCTCTTTATCCATACTCAAACCACTGTAACTAAAAAAAATATTTCCATTCCCTATCATAACACTTGCTTGCTAAAATTGACAACAATCCGCGTAACAAACGGATACAAGTATAAAAAGAGAGAGAAGCAGTTGATCGGGGGGAAAACTGCTTCTCAGATGAAAGGAAGAGAGAGTGACGGAATCACTCTTCAAAAAGGAGCTGCTTTAGTTATAGCACAGCTGTGGAATATAGGTAAAATAGGTCTTTAACGGTTTTCATATACTTCGAGGGTAATAAAAAACGATTTCTTCAAGTATAAAATCGATTTTTGTCAGACGTATACTTCATCAATTTATGAAATTAAACATTTTGTTGAAAATGAGTGTACGTAAGAAAAAACGGGAATCCTACCCAGTCCTAACTAACATAAATAATATACAACTACCTATAATATGGATTATGTCAACTAGCGTTGCCTCCATTTTGAAATGTAGTTAGAGGTATGATGTCGCTCCGGCCAACCACTTCGCGTCCTGTGGAGCATATTTCCGGAGCTTTGCTAAGCAAATACAAATTATCAAGATTACCTTATAGTAATACAGTTCCACTTGACATAATCCATACTATAAGAAACTCTTTTTCAGTATTGAACGTGATTCACTTCTTGGATTTAACTTAATAACAGTATTTATATCCTTTCATTTATCACAAAAAAGTGGTCCAATATTTTGGACCACTTTTGGTAAGTATAATTAACTTGGTTCGATCAGGCCATATCTGCCGTCACGACGTCTATAAACAACATTGGTAGTTCCTGTAATGGCGTTCTCGAATACGAAGAATGCATGTCCTAACATATCCATTTGGAGCACTGCTTCTTCGGAATCCATCGGTTTCAAATCAAAACGTTTTGTTCTGACAATTTCGATTTCATCGTCATCATAATGTTCTTCTTTTGCTTCAATCGCTTCTCTTTCCAATTCCGCGAATACGTGCTTTGGAGCACCTTGTTGACGGAATTTGCGATTGACTTTTGTTTTATGCTTACGTATTTGCCTTTCTAGTTTGTCAACTACAAGATCGATCGCAGCATATAAATCTAGATGATGCTCCTCTGCTCGCAATAACAGGTTCGTCATTGGAATGGTAACTTCAATTTGCTGCTCGTCATTATAGACACTTATATTTACATTCACATCAGAAGTGGGAGTAGTATCAAAATATCTTTCCAATTTGCCGATTTTTCGTTCGACATATTCCTTGATTGCACTCGTCACTTCTACATTTTCACCACGGATGTTGTATTTCATAAAAAGTGTCCTCCTTTCAAACTATAAAGCTCATATAAGCTATATATACATAATACCACACTATGTTAATTTTAAACGAATGATATGTGAACAAAATTCAAAATTTTTTTACAATAATTTAACTTTACACAAAAAAATAACCACAGTAATGGTGTGGTTATTTTACTCGAACGTGATTTAGGCATTCATACCTTGACCATGCTGACGAATGCGTTCCTGTTTAATGACTTCTTTCCACGTGTCACGAAAGTCTTCGATAATGGTATACGCCTGATCTAGTTGTTCCATGTCATTCTTTACATTTGCCTGTGTCAGGGCGTGATAAGCAAAGTCATATAAAGGTAACATCTGCTTCGAAATCAGTGACTCCTGATCTAAGGTTACCATGAGCTCCCGAATGATATTTTGTGCTTTTTTCACCATTTCATTTTTTGTTTCATACTGGTTCGCTTCCATTGCTTTTCTGGCCTGTTTCATAAATTTCAAACAGCCGTTATATAACATTAAGGTCAGTTCTCCTGGGGTCGCTGTATTTACCGAGTTGTTCTGATATGCCTGATATTGCTGATAAGCCATGTATAACGCTCCTCTATCCCTGTCACTAAATTTTTTCGTCGACGATAAATCCCATCAGTTCTGCCATTGATGCATAAACATCTAATAATTTCTTTGGCGGGATTTCTTTGACCACTTCTTTTGTTTCACGGTCTACAATCGTCACATAATACCGATCCAGCTTGTCATGTAACTCATATTTAATACTTGTATTGGATAGTTCCAAAAAAGAATTCAATCCATCCACCATGCTTTTCAGTTGTTCTGGATTCGGTTCAGTTGCTTCAGTAGTTGGTTGAATTGCTGCTTGTTCATGGTTATTGGATCGCGCTCTTGCGGATGTGGATGGCTCATGTATGCTATCTGTCTGCACAAGTGGAGATCCTGTCATCAAATTACCAATTTCCATGAATAGTTCATCTCCTTATTAAGTTGTTATGAATAATATCGGTTGTCTGAAAAAAAAGTTTAGAGGATTACTGATTTTACTTTTAAAACAGAAGATTTTTGCTCAGGGGTATTGCGATGGCCATTCATTTTTTGGCTAGAGTGAACATAATTTTTTTCATTAGATAAATATCTGGTAATCGATGGTGATTTATTCTGTTAAACTATTTATCTGATAAGCCTCGCGCAGCAAGTAAAAGGTTAATCCTCGTTAAGAAAGATAGTTTTTTTCTATTTATAATAAAAGGATCTGGCATTAATCCCAGATCCTTAAACATCAGCCTTTGATGTCGATGTTTTTTCCAAGATGCGGATGCATAGAGCTTTCAAGCATCTTGATCATACTATTCGATTGTGTTTCAGCTTGATCCATAGCCTTTCCCATCAAGGAAATACTAGCTTGTTGCTTAACATTCGCTTGGTTCATCGCAATTGACATTGCTGCTATATCCATATTAGAGCCCCCTTTCAACAGGTTGCCTATAAGCTGCCAGATTGTCAAAAAAAGCCATGAGATTTTAATTGATATTCAACTTACCAGCTTTTTGTTGCACAAAGTTATCCCTTTCTATTATTTAATATCGGGTAAGACAACGTATTCTTTAATGAACCTTTAGTATGAATTGACAACAAAAATGGGATGCACCTTCTGGTTACATCCCATTTTGCTGCATTTTTTCCCACAATTGCCACAACTGACGCTCATGCTGTTCATTTATTGAAAAGTTGCCATAGCGAATATCATCGTACCAGGATTCTAATACAGCAAGTGTTTGATGCTGCTCGTTTAACGCAATTACCTCATGCGCTGTCAGTGCAGCGTGCCACTTATCTTGTCTTCGAATATTGGCAGACGCTTTTTTATATAAGAAGCGGACCTTCTGTTCATTCGTCATGTTTTCAAATTTAGGCTTGCGATTCGTAATGTTTTGCCATGTCTCGTTTATTTTTTGCTGACTTTGCTTACGCCACTGCTGCCAATCAAACAGGCTTTCTTTTTCATCGTGAAAGTCTGTTGATGTTTCTTGGTACTGTCTTCTGCTGAACATTTGCTGCATCATCTTCCACAGTTGAACGACCGCTTTTATGAGCAATCTTCTTGTTTTGTTAAACAATAAGGCAATAAATAAAATGAGCAATACTGCCATCAGCGCATAGCTCACCAGGTGCATCATGCGATCCATCCATTCGGCAAATGCAGATGTTTCCTGCTGTTCTGCCCCTGGTAACGAAGGCGTCATATCTGCTGGTGGCTGTTCCTGTTTAATTTCTTCTTCATCATTGCCGAGTGAAACCAGCCAAATAATCGATTGAATCAGAGACCGAATCCCATTGAAAAGGGCGGACTGAATCATTCCAAAGTTCGTAATCAGAAATACAACGACGAGCGTGACGATTAAATAGCCTTTGTTCAGTCTGGAAATGTCTGCTGCTACTTTTTTCTTTTTACCTTTTTCCAAGGATTCTCTCTCAATGTGCTCCCGATTGGTTAAAAAGAGCATCAGTACAATCAACACTAATCCAAGGTAACTGATCATCCAATCGAAACCTGCTACCGAGTCGTTATACCGAAAATACAGATAAGCGACAAAATAAAGCGGTAGACAAATACTCCACAGCAGACGACTCGGAAATAGATCTTCCCAATCATTTTCCGCATGTTGAACACCTCGAAAGGAAACAAAGAAACCGAGTAATAGTCCCACTATCATCGCCCAAATTGTAAGGGCTATTACATACGTTATCCCCACTGTTAACAGAGTACTTAATCCAATCGCCAGCCAGCGGTTCGAAATGAAGCACCTGAATAAGTAGCCCAAACTAAACAGTAGTAATAAGCTTACGACCCAATAGTAGAGATAGGGACTGTCGAAAAGCCATACCCCGACCACAAGAAAAATCGGGAAAAAACCGATCCATTCGATCAGGCCGTGAAAGAGAACGGACGGAAATTGCTTTGTCTTAGCCGGCATAAGCGTCCCCCCTCTCTGCTGGTGCATTTCCCAATGTAACAACTTCTACAGCATTACCAAGGCTTTCTAGCTGGGCAATTTGGTTTTCCATTTTTTCTGTGACCACATAGGTGAAAATGATAATATCTGATTGCGTCACGCCTTGATCAATATCCTCCTGTAAAAAACCACGGAAATTGCGGCTTCTATCCATTTTCACCTTGGCAATTGCATCTAATATGTAGCCTGTTTGTTGCCCACTGCTAGAAGGGACAATCCGGACTGAAGGCTTGATCCGGTCGGTTGAATTGACGAAAGGTTCGACATAATAACCGTTACAGCCAAAGCCAGTCGAAATGCCTTGTTCGATCGCATAACTGGCTAATGAAGCCGCATATGCCAAACCTTTTTCAATGGTATCCGGCCGTTCAATGGGCATACGGATGTCTTCATGTATATCAAAATTGACATAGATTAATAAGTGGTGGTCTGCCGTAAAATCCTTTTTATTGATTTGGAGCTGCTGACTTCTCGCTGTTGCTTTCCAATTGATCGAATTCAGCGGGTCGCCCTGCTGATATTCACGAATTCCAGCTTGCAAAAAAGGATCCTCGACGATCCAGCGCTTGACGGTAATATCCCCTAACCAGCTATGGGATGGCAACGGAATATCATCAAGTGCTACGATTTGCGGATAGACCGTCACCGCCGTATGGGCATTAAAACTGTCAAATACCTCACCAAATCCGACCGCATCACCTGTCGTAACAGAGACCGTTTGCAATGGATAATAACCACGCTTCATCGCCGTTAACCGATGCTTTCTTGTAATCTTCTGGTACGGCAACAAACTAAATAGGGTACGGTGGAACATCTCCCCTTCCTGTTGTTTATTGTTTTGTTCAGATTGTGTGAGCAGATTGGGACTCATCTTTGACTCCAAGCGAATCCACGGTATCGGTAACAGCTTTTTGTTGGCAATTTCATCGACCATGTCAATCGTCTCCCCTTCGAAGACGGCATCCTGAATAAATTTGCGACGGTAGCTGATCCCCTTTAAGCCCCATCTGCGATATAACGTCCCCTGTAACAAAATAACTGCTAATAGTACGACGATCAGCCAGGCTATATTCATTTGGCAAATTCCTTCTCCGCCTCTGTCGGAACGGGAACTTGTTGTAAGATTTCTTCGAGCACGGCATCTGATTGCCCCTGTTTAACGCCGATTCGCTGCTTAAGCACAATACGATGACCGAGTACTGGTTTCGCCATTTTCTTAATATCGTCCGGTATCACGTAAGTTCGTCCTTGTAATAATGCATATACCTGGACTGCTTTTAACAAGGCCTGACTACCACGCGGGCTGACGCCAAGTGCAACGCCATCATGTTCCCGCGTTTTTTCAATGACATCGACTAGGTAATGTAACACATCCTTACTTATCTCAACTTCACTGAAAATATCCTGCATGGCTACTACTTCTTCCATCTCGATAATGGCTTGTAAATCTGCCAGCGGATTTTCTGACTTAAAGCGGGTAAGAATCTCCAGTCCTTCCTCACGCGACGGATACCCCATATGTATTTTTAACAAAAAGCGGTCCAATTGTGCCTCTGGAAGTGGAAATGTTCCCTGACTTTCAATCGGATTTTGTGTGGCAATAACTAAGAATGGACGCTCCAGCTGATGCGTTTCCCCGTCAATCGTCACTTGTCTTTCTTCCATACTTTCGAGCAAGCTTGACTGTGTACGCGGTGTCGCACGATTAATTTCATCCGCTAGTAGAATATTAGAAAAAATCGGTCCCGGACGGAATTCAAATTCACCTTTTTGCTGACTAAAAAAATGGATACCGGTAATATCAGTTGGCAATAAATCTGGTGTGAACTGAATCCGCTTGAATACGCCATTTAACGATTTCGCTAATGATTTTGCCATCAACGTCTTTCCCGTTCCAGGCACATCCTCCAATAAAATATGTCCAGAAGAAATCAATGCTACTAACAAAAGGTCAACGGTCTCGTCCTGGCCCACCACTACTTGTTTTACATTACTTTTTATTTTTTCGGTCATTCCTTGTATTTCTAACAATTCCACGCAAATCTCCTCCTCATTTGTTTCCGCTTACATACTTATATATACTTTATAACATTTCTTTATAGAATAGGCAAAAAATTACTTCTTAATTGTCTGAATAGTGGAACATTTGCTTTTTTTACAGATTTTTTCTCGTTTTTTCTAGTGTTATCGAATCAATTTTGGTAGTCTAAAGTTAGGTAAGATTGGGAAACTATCTACAATATATGATTTTATGATAGACAGGGGTTTTGAAAAGATGAAAAGGGTAGTCATCATCGGTGGAGGCTACGGAGGAATGAACGCCTTACACCAGTTAATGGATAATGGTATACCAAGTGATGTACACATTTCAGTGATTGACCGGAATCCGTATCATTCTTTAAAAACAGAATTTTACGCGATTGCAGCCGGTACTAAATCAGATAAGGAAGTTCGTATTGACTTTCCAGTCCATGAGCAAATCTCATACATATACGGTGAAATCGTGGAAATCGATACCGAAAATGAGCGGATTCGTCTGCAAAATAATGACAATATGGTCGAATACGATTATTTAGTGATCGGGTTAGGCTGTGAAGACAACTATCATGGGATTCAGGGAGCGATGGAATATACCGAAAGTGTACAAACCATTGAGAGAGCCCGAAAAGCAAGCATTAAAATCAATAATTTGCCAGCATACAGTCAAGTATCTGTTGTCGGCGCTGGTCTCAGTGGTATTGAAGTAGCTTCGGAAATTAGAGAAAGCAGACCTGATTTAAATATCCGTTTATTAGACCGTGGTGCCTCGGTTTTATCTGCTTTTGACGAAAAGGTACAATCGTATGTAGAAGACTGGTTTGTCAAAAATGATGTGCATATTCTGCACCACAGTAATGTGGAATTAGTAGCTGAAGGCCTCTTTTATAATAACGGAGAAGGTATTGAGAGTGATGTCATCATCTGGACAGCCGGTGTACGTCCTCATTACTTGGTTCGCAGTCTGCCGTTTGAAAAAGACCGGCACGAAAAAATTATAATTAATGAGTTTTATCAAGTACTTTCGAATCCGAATGTATATGTAGTCGGTGACTGTGCAGCATCTGAGTACTCGCCAAGTGCACAGCTTGCAGGGGTGCAAGGAGAACAAATCGGCGACATTTTAGCAGATGTATTGAATGGCAAGGCACCAAGCTCACCAAAAGACATTAAACTAAAAGGAAAACTTGGTTCGCTCGGTAAGTCGGATGGATTCGGTAGCATGTACAGCCAGCCTGTCACAGGCCTTCTGCCTCGCCTAGCAAAATCAGGAGTACTTTGGCTTAGCAAACGACATTAATCAAATGACATGCAGCCCTCTTTTCATAATGAAGAGGGCTTTTTGTATGTTTTTTCTAACAAATGCTATCAAAATGCTCTGAAACTTTTTGGAACAATTTGTGGAATGTTGTGGAAACCGCTTGTATGTTGTTGTAAAATGTTAGGTAAATTGAATTAGATCCATTACTCAGGTAACTACTACAGATCAAGTTATCGATGAGCGTAAGTCATATGTTTCTACCAAATTGGAATGTAACCGCCACTTATGCCCAACCAAGTTAGAAATGTATGAGTAAGTGTTTTTAATGACATCAGCAGTCATCTGCAACAAGCTATCTCTACTATGATTAAAAGGGGTGCCACATGTCCGTCACAAAATTACATGATCTCATTACAAATGAGAAATTTGAGCACTATTTTCAAGCACTATACGATCTTAAATCCTTGTCCCCGGTAGGATATGAAGCATTACTGCGTACACGTTTATTTAAAAATCCAGAAATTCTGTTCGAAAAAGCAAGTCAAACGCATCGCTTTTTTGAATTGGAGGTTCGTTCGATACGAAAAGCGCTGATTGCCTATGATTCGATTGTGACAGGGGCTTGGGATGAGAAAAGGTTGTTGATTAATGTTTACCCTGCCAATTTAGCCCAGCTAGATTTCCCAGAATTTCTAGATTGTGCAATACAGGATACCAAAATAAGGCCAAATCAGATTATTTTAGAGATTAACGAACCGGATATAATGCAGCAGATTGAAGATGTCCATGACAATGTGAAGGCACTAAAGAACAAGGGCTATTCCCTTGCAATTGATGATGTTGGTAAAGGAGTATCCTCTTTAAAAGCAATTGTCGAGCTAAAACCCGATTTTGTAAAAATGGATCGCTATTTCGCACAGCATTTAGCAAAGTCCAGCCGCAAGCAGGAAATGGTGCGCTCGATCGTAAACTATTGTTTACATACTGATACAAAGTTTGTGCTGGAAGGCATAGAAGTTCCGGAAGATTTGGCGATGGCAAAATCAATTGGCGTTTCCTACGTCCAGGGCTTCTTACTGGCACGGCCAGAGCCGTTAGAAGTGATTCAGCGCTATGAGGGTGTTTATCATGAGAATAGTGATATGGTAAACTGACAGCTATGAAAGAGGCTGGACATAAGATTAATGGTTAAACGAAAAGCCGAGCATAACACGACATCTTTCAAAGAAGATTCGTGTTATGCGCAGCTTTTTCTTATTTAGCACTCAGTATACTAACTGTCACATCAGTTGTATAGTAAACACCCTAGCACAGGCCAACCACATAGACTCAAGGCCACTGAAAAAGTCCATAAAAATTTGCAACAGGAAAATCGAATCCAAAAATTCATGCAAAATATCATATTAAAGTGGTGGATTGAAACCACTTTAAACATGTTTATAGCTATCTAAGTGGGAGAATTAATTTCCGTTATATGTTTTTCTGTGACCTCCGTAGACTCCCGTGGGATTGTGCGAAGTGGTTGGTCGAAGTGGCTATCATATCACTAGCAACATATCAAAATGATCTCAAAGTTTATTAATGTATATTCAGTTATTTCGCTTTCTAGTATACATGTTCCTGGTTATAACCCAATCTTTTGTTTATTATCAAACACCCCCTCCTCCCCACTCTTTTAGGCAAAAACATACCCTGCACACAAACAGATTCACACATATTTAACAAAAACCGCTTGCGTTCTTAATATAAATGTTGTATGTTCTTTATATAGAACATTTCATAAGAACGGAGTGAACGTTTTGCGTTTTGCCAAAGTTTGTCTGACTTTAGTAGTCCTTGCTCTTACATATATTATTTTCCACACGCCGGCTGTTCGTGCTGCTTCTACAAATGTATTAGTGGTGTACGCTGCAGAGAACGGTCAAATGGATCAATACCAGCAATTGTTAGAACTGCAACTGGCTCACTTCACTCGTGACACCGCGTTTATAGCCAGTTCAGAATTAACTTCTACTGATCTATCAAACAAAACCCACCTCGTATACTACGGTCACGTGTCAGAGAAAGTCGATCCTTCAACGATTAAGCTTATCGATGATTTTAGTGGACCTGTATTAGCAATTGGTCATAATGCGGAACAGCTTGCACCTTTTTCGTGGCTGGATAAAGAGTCATCCAGCCTCCTCTCTCTCCAGCAAGCTTCGATCACAAATAATAGAGATAAATCGATCGAGGATCAGGAAATTAGTCTTTTTCCTGTAACAACAAACACAGCCAGCGAAACTATCGTAGAAGTAACAGATCAGCAGCAATTCCCGCTTATTATTCAGCAGGATAAAACGATGTATGTTGCAACCAACCAGTTGTTCTCTCCTGTTTCTAATTTTTTTGCCGATGCCTTGCATGATTATTTTGATGTGGACCATCATGACGGAACACAGGTGATGCTGCGACTTGAAGATGTGAACCCTAAACTGGATGCCGATAAAGTCAGAGAAATTTTCACCTACTTAAACGAAAAGGATATCCCTTATCTCGTTTCGGTCACACCTGTCTATAAGAATCCTGAGAGCGAAGAAGAGATTCACCTATCGGAAAACGCTAAGTTAGTGGCTGTGCTTCAGGAGATGCAACAAAATGGTGCCAGTATTATCTTACACGGCTACACCGATCAATACGGGTTTGGAACAACAGGAGACGGTTTTGAATTTTGGGATAAGACAAATAATCATCCAGTCTATTTCCCTTCGGACAGCTATGAAACACTGCAATCCAAAGAGGATTTCACTACACCGGAAGCTTACCAGAACTATTTGACAGAAAGAAAAGCCTTTGAAGAAGCTTATATAAGAGAACATATTGAAAATGGTATTAACGAACTGGCAGCCAATAATCTATATCCTGTCGCCTTCGAGGCACCCCACTATGCGATGAGTCAAAATGGATACAACGTTGTCTCTGAATATTTCAATACTTATATCGGGCAAGTGCAATTATCTGATCAAGACTGGCGAATGATGACAGATGTACCTGCCGTCTCCGAACCTGATTTTTTATATGGCATGACATTACTACCGGAGACGATTCGTTATGTCCGTTATGATCAAACGGACTCGCTACAGGATATGGAAGCATTAATGAACGAGGTTTCAGTCGTTCGGGACGGTGTGATTAGTGGTTTTTACCATCCTTTTTTAGGAGTGAACGGTTTGAAAAAACTGGTCACAGCATTGGAGAGCAAATTTGGTCCAGACATAGGTTGGTTCGATTTGCGTGAGCATAATTTTTCTGTATCAATCGATGGTACAGCCATTATTTCCCGAGATCAGTACCATACTCTAATCGATAACGAAGAAACCAATCGCAAAAATTTTTTTAGTTTTACAAATGAATGGCGATGGCAGTCCACCTTATTACAAGCAGAATATTACTGGGCGATTGCTGGCCTGCTTATCATTACATTTCTCCTTTTTCTAGCATTCCGAAGAAGTAAGAGATACTTATAACCACTTGTTCTTTATTAAGAATAAATTACCTGAATCGAGGTGGCATTATGTGTTATAACAACATCATACGAATTGCTTTGTTATCAACCCTATTATTCATCCTGTTTTGTTCGGCTATTTACGCTGAAGAGTTGACCAATCACCACGTATTAGTAATCTATTCTTCAGATTCGGGAGAGATGGATGAACATATGCGTTTATTAGATTTAATGATTGGACATTTCACTGAAGATATCGTCTTTACATCCGTTACAGAAGTAGAAAAAGCAGATCTCACTGGCAAAACACATGTATTTTACTATGGACAAGTGCATGATCGATTACCAGCAAATATTGCACCACTTATCACAAGTTTCCAAGGTACAGTTGTTGCGCTAGGTCTGAATAGTGAGCAACTTGGCGAGCGATTTACCTTCTTTGAAGTAAATGGTACTGCCGAATATAACAAAATTGAATTAACCAGCAATGATGATCAATCGCTTTCGGTGTATCCTCGATCTGTGCTCGTTGCAAATCCAGCTAACGGTGTGGAGGTACTTGCAACCGTAACGAACAGTTCTACAGAGGAGTATCCCTTGTTTTTAAAAAATCAGGACAGTTATTATTTTCCCTCTACCGCCTTACACGATCCGCTTACCATTGCCTTTGGCGAGGTCCTACACGATGTTTTTCAAGAGGAACATGAAGCGGTGCATCCTGCCTATCTGCGTTTAGAGGATGTAAGCCCTGATTCTGATCCAGCGCAGCTTATGGCGATTGCAAAAGAATTAAAGGAGCGTGATATTCCTTATATGATCGCCTTA
Organism: Gracilibacillus caseinilyticus; assembly: GCF_022919115.1. NCBI lineage: Bacteria > Bacillati > Bacillota > Bacilli > Caryophanales > Bacillaceae > Gracilibacillus > Gracilibacillus caseinilyticus. The sequence continues at coordinate 4,153,779 of NZ_CP095072.1, forward strand.
ATTTCTGTTTTTACCGATCCGAAAAATAACAAAACATATCACCTGTACGATTTTCCTGAACTTGTGAAGGTACTGCAATACATGCAAACAAATGGTGCGAGTATTGTGATGCACGGTTATACGCACCAGTTTCAAGAAGAGGCAGTATCTGGTGAAGGCTTTGAGTTTTGGGATGTGAAAAATGATATGCCGGTATATCGTAAACCAGGTGAAGAGATTAAAAGGGAGAATGAGTTTCCATCTGCGGAAGCATATCAAGCTTACCTTACCAATTTTGAAAATAATTATATTCAGAATCGGATTAATCTCGGCGTACAGGAATTAGCAAACAACGGTCTCTACCCATTAGCATTCGAAGCACCTCACTACACGATATCGCAAAATGGCTACCGAAACGTTGCCGAGCATTTTTCGTATTATGCCGGGCAGGTGCAATTAAGTGATGAGGATTGGAAAATAATGAGTACCTCACCGTACGTGACTAATCCAAGCATTTTTTATGGGATGCAATTACTGACTGAGACACTTGGCTATGTTATACCAAATAGTGCCACTGCGATTGATAACATTATGATCGAAGCAGAGAAGCAGCAAATGGTACGTGACGGTGCAATCACTGCCTTTTATCACCCTTATTTAGGGGTTGAACAACTAAGGGTTTTACTGGATGAATTAACGAAAATTCCAAACTTGGAATGGATTGATTTAAAGCATTCAGATGCAAAGGTCGAAGCGAATAATGTCACAATTACAGCTGAGAACGGTGTGATTCAAAAAGAGATTGATTATGTAAAAATGTATCGCGAACATCCAGCATTGCTTACTGCCAAACTGAAAAACATGGTGCATGCTTCACTATGGGCGTTTGTCAGTATTGGTGTAAGTGCTATTCTGCTATTTTCGTTCTATATTTTCAGAGTAGTTCACCGGAGAAACAGTCTCAGAGGACGCCGGTACTTGCGTCGAGTTGCTTAATCTATTCGCCAGTAAGGAGGTTTTCCGATGACAAATGTTTTTATTTTAGTATTACTGTTAATCATTTGGAGTATGTTGTTTTACCATATTTTCTTAATGCAAGGCGGCTACTGGCTGTATTCCAGTTATCAGAAGAAAGCGGAAAAATGGCAGCGAAATATCCCCTACTATCCTACTGTCAGCGTGCTGATTCCAGCGCATAATGAAGAGGTGGTAATCGAAGAGACTTTGGAAGCAATGAGTAATTTAAGATACCCGATTGATAAGTTGCAAGTACTCGTTATTAATGATAATTCCAGTGACAGAACCGGAGAAATCTGTGAGGGCTATCATAAACGTTTTCCATACATTCAGGTCATCCATACGAAGCCACCCCTCGGAGGTAAAGGTAAATCGGCAGCACTTAATAATGGTTTGGAATATGCAACAGGTGAAATTATTTGCGTCTATGATGCCGATAATACTCCGGAACCAGACGCAATCTTTTGGCTCGTACTTGGCTTAATGAATGACCGGAAAGCTGGCGCTGTAGTTGGTAAATTCCGCGTATTAAACGCGTCCAAAAACTTATTAACTCGCTTGATCAATATTGAGACGTTAACCTTTCAATGGCTAGCTCAGGCTGGCAGATGGTTTTGGTTCAAGCTGGCAACCATACCTGGTACCAATTTTGCCATCCGCCGCTCGATCTTAGATGAACTCGGTGGTTGGGATGAAGGTGCACTATCAGAGGATACCGAGCTAAGCTTCCGCATTTACGATTTAGGCTATCATATTCGATTTTTTCCTAATGCGATCACGTGGGAGCAAGAACCGGAAACAATGAAAGTATGGTGGCGACAGCGGACTCGTTGGGCACGAGGGAATCTTTATGTGATTACGAAGTTTTTCTTGCACTTTTTTAAGATGAAGCATAAACGCATTGGGTTGGATTTACTGTACTTTATGTTTACCTATGTATTCTTCTTTGGTGTAACGATTATTTCACAGGGATTGTTTATTGCTAGCTTTTTTACCAACTTGGATATTAGCGTTGGCTTTGTATCACTGCCATTACTGATTGTTGGCTTCTTATTGTTCGTTATTGAGGAACTATTAGCCTTAAGCTTTGAAAAAGGACAACTCACAGCAAAAAATATCGCTACAGTATGTCTTATGTACTTCACCTACTCACAAATGTGGATCTTTCTCGTCATCTATGCAGCCTTCATCGAATTAAAACGCGTGATTCTGAAACAGGAAGTAACCTGGTATAAAACGAAACGATTTAATCAGAAAGACCAGCATGACCGACGTTCGGCCTAGTTATCGATGGGAGTAGATGGTTTTGCGGAAGTTAATAATCATAGCAGTAGTGATTGGAGTTGTGATCGGTATGATGATGTTTTTTCAAAAAAGTCCGATGCTGGCAACAGAAGCATTCATTCAACGATGGTTTACAAATGATAACGGAACACTTGCTACTTATATTTTGGATAACGAAGAAGCTGATGCAGATTATGTGCAAGGACGGGAAGCATTGTCCGAGAGCGTGGGGCTTTGTATGGTCTATGCGGTAGAAAAACAAGATGTTGAACTTTTTGAAGAAGCATACCAGATGTTTCAGGTTCATTTTTATCGGGAGGATGGATTCATTCCATGGAAGCTGACTGAAGCGGGTGTTGCGGAAGTGACAACAAATGCCCTTGTGGATGATTTGCGTATTCTTCATGCTTTATATCAGGCTGATGAGTTGTGGAATCGTGATGAATATAGGGAAACTGCTGATCAGATCGGTCGATTCTTGGCTGTACATAATATGTCCGGGAATTTGTTGACTGACTTTTATGATGTGAAATATCAGCAGGCTGCTGATGTGATCACCTTGTCATATATTGACCCACATGCATTGCGAGAAATGTTTGACAGAGGCATATTGAGTGAGCAAGCCTATTCAGCGATGATTCAGGTGTTATCTGAAGCTGAGATGCAAAATGGATTTTTAGCGAAGTATTATGATAACACGAATCAGGTTTACATTTATGAGAAGGAAGTACATATGGTGGATCAGGCACTGGCTGCTTATTATCGTGTGGTGAATGGTGATGATACTGGGAAGTTTTTGCGATTTGTTAGGGACGAGCTTATGAAGAATGGTGAGATTGCAGGTGTCTATGATTCGGCTACGCAAGAGGCTGTCGTTAAGTATGAATCGCCTGCTGTATATGGAATTTTGATTTGGTATTGTTTGGAGTTGGGTGAACAAGAATTAGCTGAAGAACTTTATGAGCGAATGGTGGAATTTCGGGATTTGGGAGTGTTTGGCAGGTATTTTGGTGGGTATTCGGTGGAGGATGGGAATACGCATTTATTTGATAATTTGGTGCCTTTAATTGGAGAGTTGCGCTTCAAACAGTAATATAATAGAAGAGGACTAAATAAAAAAGTGATACCTTCTCAATGTTGGTATCACTTTTGTTCATATTATTACCTATAAGAATAGACTTTCCATTACTTCTTCTTGTCTAAAAAAGTACCATCAAAATTGGCGATATTTTTATATGGATTTAAGTATTTCTGATTAGATGTCTTTTGTTTTTTTACTAGCTTCATATCCAATTTAACCTTATTAAACAACTCGTTCATACGCTTCTGAATTTGTTTATCTAAAAGCAACAATGATTGACCTAACTCTTTGTCTTCATTTGAAACAGGAGTATGTAACTTTTTCATTAGTACTTCCCGTTCATCCAACAATGATTGTACATTCGTTAAGACATCAGCTCTATTTGATTGGACAATCGATTGATTTAATAGTTGATCAATATCTTGCGTTATACGGTATAATTCTTTGACAATATTCATTAATATACACCTGTTTCGTTAGTAGCTACTATTCATTAACTAAATGCTTGCGTTAAGTAACTCGCTTGTGAATTCATTTGTGAAATCATTTTTTCCATTGCAGTAAATTGACTCCAGTATCGATCTTCAATATTTACGAGACGATCCTCAAAAGCTGAAATTCGATCTTCCATATCATCCATTTGGCGACCAAGTGTATAAGTTTCTAACGTAGCCCCTGTTTTACCTGCACGTTTTTCAATATTAGAAATCGTCGTTTCAATCGAATCTTCCAATCTGTTAATAATCCCTTTTCCTTCACCTTCCACATCATTCGAAAATAATTTATAGACTGATTCAGGGTCCTCTTGAAGAGCTTCCTTTAGCTTTTTTTCATTAATTTCTAATTTTCCATTTTTTGAGAAGTCAGAAGATGTATCAATCCCAATTGCTGTTAAATGATTATAGGATCCGTTTGTTTCGACGGTGCTATACATATCTCTTCTCATCGACCATAATCCATTTTCTAATAGAGAATCATTTTTCAATAAACCACTTTGAGATTTTTCTTGCCACAGTTCAATTTCGCTTTCAGACATTTCATCTTTTTGCTCATCTGTTAATGGATCATAATTACGGTAGCGATCTTCGTTTAGACGAGAATTCACTTTTTCAATAATTTCATTGTATTTGTCTACAAACCCTTTAATATTCTCATATGCTGCATCAACATCGTCCGTCACCGTTACTGTTACAGGATTCGTCGTAACATTGGTGAAATTAAACGTGACATCATTTAATTTATAAGAGTTTTGTTTCGATGTAAATTCTACACCATTGTATTTAAAGACTGCATCGGTTCCACCTGACTCTGTTCCAGTCATCTGCATTGTACTAGAAAAAAAGTCTCCGCTAATACCAATTTCATTTCCAGCAGTATTAAAATCACCTGTCTTCGTTCTTTCGATAACGATTTTATCACTTTGTGTATCATAAGTTGCTCGTAATTCATTTCCTGTTTCTGATCCTATCTTTTTTAACACACTATTTAACGAATCATCAGCGGTATAAGAAATAGTTTTGGTTACTTCTTCTCCAGCCTCGTTAAAATAGGAAACGTCAAAAGAACCATCTGCGGTTATATTATTACCAGCAAAGTCCTGTTCGCTTAATTTTCCATTTGGATCGATTTTTGTGCTGCCGGAAATCGAATTTGCACTCACGTTAATCGCTGAAGTTGCTAATTGATCTACTTGGATAGAGTACGAACTACTAGTCGCCCCGGCAGTCGCTGTTGCAGTAACTGCTGAAGAGTCTGTCGACGAAGTAGCTTTGGAACTGTACGTTTTTTGGAGCTTCATATTTAATAATTGATTATCTAATTCGGACAGCAGTGTATTCATTTCACGGTAGGCATCACGTTGCCATGTTTTCCATGTTAAATCCTGCGTCATATTATCTAATGGGATTCGTTCAGCTGCCATTAATTCTTTGACCATTGATTCGGTATCAATACCTGATGCAAAACCAGTTAGTCGATTAGAGGTATTTACACTATAAGCCATCAAGGTTCACTCCTTGTCATTTACCTGTTTCTTTTTATATCGGATGGTAATTGAAAATTATTAGATTTTCATATAATTTAGTCAATAGTTCATGACTAATCTAAACGTGCTTTCTAATTGAACAGTTTAAGCTGTATTCATTTCCATTTTATTGAAAACTTCTTTTATTTCCAACAAATAAATCAAATTTCCTTTGATAATTATCAGCAATTTCCGGCATTATATTTTTTCGTAGAAAGTCACTATAATTGTTTTGTATCGAAACTAGTAAATCCTCCATTAAATTAAAGTCAAAGAAGTTTTTTGATAGTTCTAGATTAAACAACTTATATAAACTCTCTATTTTATTTCTTGAGGCATTCTCAACAAATTGCCGATGAATCCATTTTCCATTATTCAGGTGAGTACTAACTATTTGTTGTTTTTCAAATTGTTTTTGATAATTTGAAGCATTTGTAAGAGTTTCAGTTAAAAGATTAGAAAATTGATTCAACAAAAGAATAATCTTAAGTTTTTTCTCTTTTGCTAGTTAGATTTATTCTATATATTTCCATTTTAACGGTGTACCTTTATAAATATTTTCACTTGCCTTTTTTCCTAAAACGTCCTTAAGATATTTAGGTTTTAAACCATAACCTGGTCGAATTGAACGAATGTTATTACTCGTAAAGTCTTCACCTTTTTTTATATCTTTGGTAACAAATAATGATCTGGAAAATTCCCTACTTTTCTTTTTGCTTTTAGTTAATTTATAATTAACATTTCCTAAAGACTTTTCTGCATCACGTACGTTACTGACCATCTTTCTAAATTGATTTTTATCTAAGGAAAAACTGGCATCCGGACCGCCAATTTCTTTACTTAAAATAAAGTGTTTCTCAATAACTCTAGCCCCTAATGCAACAGCAGTTATTGGTACAATATCATCAAGCGTGTGATCCGACAATCCTATCTCTACATTAAAAGTTTTTTTGAAATTCTTCATGGTTAATAAATTTGCTTCTTCAATTTTTGCAGGGTAAGAGGAAGTACATTTCAACAAAATAACATTATCATTTCCGGCTCTTTTACAGGCCGTAACTGCTTCATCTATTTCAGAAAAAGTAGCGATTCCTGTGGATATTATTACAGGTTTATTTTTGGAAGCTACATACTCAATTAATGGTATATCAATGATTTCAAACGATGCAATTTTATAAGCTGGTACATTTAAATCCTCAAGAAAATCTACAGCGGAAAGGTCAAATGGACTAGAGAAGCATATGAGACCTAGTTGTTTTGCATATTCCATTAATTCTTCATGCCATTCCCATGGTGTATATGCTTCCTTGTATAAATCATATAATGACCTGCCATCCCAAATAGTACCATTTTGTATTTGGAAGTATTCATTATCGCAATCAATGGTAATTGTGTCAGGTGTGTAGGTTTGTAACTTGATAGCATCTGCGCCTACTTCTTTTGCAGCTTTAATCGTATCTTTAGCAACCTGTATATCATGACCATGATTAGCTGATAACTCTGCTATGATAAAGACTTGTTTATCGATATCTATATCGCCTATTAACATATGATCATCACCTACCATTATAAATTTAGAATATATTTTAATACAGATTGTTCTTTATTCACAAAATTAAAACCAGCTCTTTCAAACACTTTTTTTGATGCCTCATTATCTTTCTTAATATATGCAACTATTTTTGTTACTGTCGGACATTCTTTTCTCATTTTTTTAATACTTTCAAATACAAAAGACAGACTTAAGCCTTTACCTCTGCAGTTATCAGTCAAACTTATACTAATCGTTGCAAAGTCTTTATCAATTTCAAATCGAATTTGTCCGAAAAACTCACTTTTATTATTTTCTATAATATAAAATAATAAATTCGTTTTAGTTAAAACTTTTTCATACCAATGAACATGCTCTTTCCAACTTATTTCTTGTTGATTTAATGAAAAGTATCTTACAATGGGATCGTTGGACAAATTATAAACATTAAAAATATCTAAATCTACGGCTTTTCGAATTTTGTATTGACTAATCATTTCATCATTTAATAGTAAATAATTAACTATATTTCTAACACTATTAAGATCTATTATATTAATTAACTTTTCATGTGAAATTTTTCTAACATCATACTTTAAATTTTCTTCAAAACTAATTAAAAGTTTATCTAACAGATTCTCTTCATCATGATTTAAATATTGGTTACATAATTTTAAATCTATTAAATTTTTAACAGAATTCTTTTGGTTTTCTGCGATTTGTACCGGTATAAAGGGGGTTCCTGTTGCAATTAATTCAAAAACAGTTTGCCCTGCTCCGGTAATAGCAAAATCAGCTGTTATCATTAAATTTTTCATCCTGTCCGCAGTAAGATTATTATAGATTTTTAAATTTGTGTATGGTTTATTTATCAAATGACTTTTTAAGTTCCCAACTACGTGAAATGTTATCGCTGAGTATCTATTACAAAGAAGATCAACAATATTTGATAGTAAACTTGAAAGATTAGAACCGCCTAATGTTATTAGTATGTTGGAAACATTTCTTCTTATTTCTTTTGGTTCATTATTGAGAAAACTTTCCCTTAAACAAATAACGTTAGGCCCAGAAATATAATGTGTATAACCTTTATCTTTAAATTCTTTTGATATTAATGAAGGTGTTATAACCATTCCTTCAGGGTAATTAATTCTATAATAGTCATCAATATACAGACATTTTTTTGCCAATTTTGAAATTACTATATACGTTTCTCTACTAGCTATATAGGAATCAATTATACAATAATCGTTAGGTTGTATAATATTGTTTAAATGCTCATGAGAATACCAATTGATTACGTTAAATTGAACATCTTTTAAAATTTCGTTATAATCGATGTCTCCTTCAATTATTAGCTGTACATCAATATTTCTTGCTGTTATTTCCCTATATAATGATAAGCATCTAATTATATGTCCTAAGCCGATCTTGCTACCAGCTTCTGTGAATATTAATACTCGCATAAAATAATAACCTCTTACTTTACTTTTTTTTGTTCAATATGCGCATTTATATTGAACAATTCTGGATTTCTATTAAATAATTGTACGATATCACCCATATAAAAATTATGCTCACCACTATACATTTCGTTGTATATTTTCTTTATTAATTGAAAATCTTCTTCAGTATCTAAAGTCCATCTATGCTGAGAAAGGTTTTCTTTGTTTGTATAGTAATAAATGTTGTTATTTTTTTCGTATATAAATGGTGTTACATGTTCTTTTTGATATGATAATTTTGCTTGATGAAATGCTTTTTTTAATACATCCATTGAAAAAATTTCTACGTCTAATCCTCTTGGAAAGGTTCTTTTCGACATTTCAGAACCTGCATTAGTTACTAACGAGTAATTATTCTTTATATAAAAATGAACCATCTTGTCAATAATTTCAGGATCTATTAAAGGGCAATCAGAAGTGATTCTAATAATAACATCCGCAGAATAAGCAACAGCCGTTTGATAGAATCTGTCTAGTACATTATCTTCAGATCCCCTGTAAACATTGAAGCCATGCTTATTAACCTCCGAAACAATTTGGTCATCAATTTTTTGTGTTGTTGTTGCCACAACGATACAGTCAATATTTTTTGATTGAGCAATTCGATTTAATACATGCGATAATATAGTTTTTTGCTTTATTTTTTTTAAAACCTTACCAGGTAGTCGTGACGAACCCATTCTAGCTTGAATTATTGCCACAATTTTCATTTATATCACCTTAACCTCTTATTGAAAATCGCAAAACTGTATCTTTAACTGTCTCTATTACATATTTTATATCAGCGTCTGTCATGCTCGGGAATAAAGGTAAACTAATTATTTCCTCATACAATGATTCAGCATTCGGACAAATACCTTTTTTATAATCCAACTCCTTATAATATGGTTGATAATATACAGGAATATAATGTACATTAACTCCAATACTTTTATTTCTTAGTTCCTCAAATATTGTTTTTCTATCAACTTTTAGTTTTTCTAATCGTAATCGAATGACATATAAATGCCAGCTGTTACTATTAAATTCTGGTCGGTAAGGTCGTTCAACTTCAGGTATGTTAGTGAAGCCTTGATTATATTTGTTGGCTATTTCTGTTCTCCTTTTTAAAAAGTAATCTGATTTATTTATTTGACTTATTCCTAACGCTGCTTGTAAGTCTGTCATTCGATAATTGTAACCTAAAAATTGCATTTCATAATACCACGGACCATGATCTTCGGATAATTTTGATCTGTCTCTTGTAATTCCATGTGATCTAAAAGCTAATAGTTTTTCATAATATTCTCTATTATTAGTAGTGATAATCCCACCTTCACCTGTTGTGATGTGTTTAACTGGATGAAAACTAAACATGGTCATATCACTTATACTTCCAATTTTTCTGTTTTTATATGTCGCCCCTAGTGCATGGGCGGCATCTTCAATAATGATTAAGTCATGATTTTTAGCAATTTTGACTATCTCATCTAAATCACATGGTTGTCCCGTAAAGTCTACTGGTATAATCGCTTTGGTATAATCCGAAATATTCTTCTTTATCTCTACAGGATCAATATTATTAGTACGTTTATCAATATCAGCAAAGATAGGCGTTGCTTTTTGGTATAATATACAATTACTGCTAGCCGCAAAAGTCATTGGAGAAGTAATTACTTCATCACCTTCGTTTATACCAGCAACGTAACATGCTCCATGTAATGCTGCTGTTCCGCTAGAGAATGCAACCGCATATTTTGCATCGACATATTTTGCAACAGAATCCTCAAATTTTTCAATAGATGGTCCAGTCGTAAGAAAATCACCTCTTAACACAGAAATTACTGCATTAATATCTTCTTTATCTATATATTGTCGACCATAAGGTATCATATCACTCATTTTGCACTAATTCTCCTTAATCTGCTATAAGAGTTCTTAAATCTTCAATACTTAACCAATGCTCATTTATATCACTACTATATCTAAATGTATCAGTCAATAAACTATAACTTTTATTGTTTGACTTATCCCACCAAGGAAATTCAGGCTGAATAATATAATAATTATCGCATTCAACAGTTCTTCTTGCATCATCCTCTGTGATCATTACTTCATGTAATTTTTCTCCTGGTCTTATACCAATATAATCTATTTCACAGGTTGGTCCAATAGCTTTTGCTAAGTCAGTAACTTTCATGCTAGGAATTTTAGGTACGAAGATTTCTCCTCCTTGTGATCTTCTAAAAGTATCGATAACAAACTGAACACCTTGGTCTAACGTAATCCAAAAACGAGTCATACGTTCATCAGTAATAGGTAATCGACCTGTCTTTTTCATTTTTTTAAAGAAAGGCACTACACTACCTCTACTTCCTACAACATTTCCATATCTAACAACAGAGAATTGAGTTTTTTTATCCCCAACATATGAATTACCGGCTACAAATAATTTATCTGATGCTAGCTTGGTTGCGCCATATAGATTTACAGGTGCAGCAGCTTTGTCTGTGCTTAGTGCTATTACTTTTTCTACACCTTTATCTATTGCCGCATCTATGATGTTCTGTGCGCCGTGAATATTTGTTTTAACTGCCTCAGAGGGATTATACTCACATGCTTCAACATGCTTCATTGCAGCTGCGTGCACTACATAATCAACACCTTCAAAAGCTCTGTACATTCTATCCTTATCTCGAACATCGCCAATAAAGAATCTTAACCGTTCATCACTAAATTCTTGTTTCATTTCGTACTGTTTTAATTCATCCCGACTAAAAACTATCACCTTTTTTACGTTCATTTCCAAGATTTTGTGTGTGAACTTTTTACCGAAAGAGCCTGTTCCACCGGTAATTAAAATTGTCTTATTATCAAAGTTGTCCATTTACTAACCCCTTTTCATTTCTATGTGATCAAATAATTCATCAATGTATGGTTCTATTTCTTTAAATACTTGATCTAATTCTTTTAAAAATAAGCCAAAAGCTGATAGAAAATTAGTTGTTTTTTTATTTATATTATTTTCAAATTTTATTGTTTTTGATTTAACCGCTAGCGTTTCAGATTGAACTCTTATCATTGGAGACAAAATTGTTAAATAGAATTTGTTATTTTTTATATTTTTAAATTTCTTATCAAATCTTGTGAAATTTTTTTCTGTGCTTTCTGTACTTCGTTGATTACCTTCTCTAATCTTTTGAACTACACTATTTATTTCCTTTAATAACTGTTCAAACTCTCTTTTTGATCTTTTTAAATGTTCTATATTTGAACATATTTTATCGATATTATAATTCGATTCAAATTTAAACCATTCTGCATTTACTTGTTTTTCTTTTACTAAATGATCTTTTATAACATTTTCTAATGGTAAAAAAGTAGTTCCTTCAATTTTAGCACCATTTATTGTTGTATTATAAACTTCAACATTTGGCGTATCTTTTATATATGATTCCAATTGTTGTCTCATTCGATTGTAACCATCATTTGTCAAAATATCATTATCATTCACGTCTTTTATCGTAAATAGCATTTCTTCACTTGTTATTTCTTTGTCATATTCTATTCCTTCTGCATATCTTACTCTATTTTGGAAAGATAAATTCTGACCTACAAGATATATAGTGTTAAACCCTAAAGCTGTTAACATTTGATAAGTTACTAAAGCGATAGAAGGAGCATCATAAATGAAATCTAAATGGCCATTTTCTTTGAAAAGCAAAGGTGCTAACGAATCTTGACTTGTAATCATATGAAGGAGTGGTCCTTCATAATTATCTAATGTTTCAAACCCCACCGTACTTCCAAAAATCATCGGGATTGTATTAATCTTTCTCTCTTTTACTTTTTCAATAACTTTGTAATTATGTGCTTGTGGATCATAAGTACAAATAGCATCAGGATAAATATTATTCTCTATTAATGTGTTAATGGCTGAACCGACTGAGAAAATATATGCTAATCCGTGTTTCTTGATATGCTTCAAATTCGCTAGTTCGTAATTTAAACTTGGGCCTGCAGCTACAATAATAGCAGACTTCCCATTAAAATGATTTTTATCTACATCTTTTAAGATATTAGGTGTGTCTATCATTTTAGGTGAATTTTTAATAGCATTGATCATCCACCTTTTTTGAAAGGAAACATTAGTGGCTAGACGACTTTTTTCACTTTTTAACGATTTGACCATTATCTCATAAAGGGCGTCTAGTTCTTCTTTATAATGCTTTTCATAAAAAGGTAATGTAAAAATTTGTATGTTATGATTATAGGTTGCTTGCAACTTATTTATTTTATTTTCAAGATTATCTTTGGTTATAAATGTGATTTTGGATCTACCAAATTTATCAACTAATGAAATGGTGTCTAGCATAGTAGAAAGTACATCCATTTCAGGTTCATAGATCGTAAATGATAGATTGGGATACATTTTAGTAAGTGCCTCAATATGGTATCCTAAGCCTAAACCAAATATAAGAATATGTTGTTTTTTTTCTTCCAATTCAAACCGTTCAACAATACGATTAGCTTCAGAGATCGGATCGTATTTGCTATGTATATAATTATAACGAGAACCTAATTTAATTTTTAAAGTAGGTAAACCTTTTTTTGTATTTTCAACTAGGACTTTGTCCGAATCGTTTATAGTGGCAATTACTTTATTCAACAATTGTCGTTGATTGATTCTTAAAAAGTTTTTGTTATCAATTAGCATTTGGACGACTTCCTTCTGAATCAATCGTATTTGTTATTAAATGTTTTAACCTCTCATACAAAGGTTTAATTTCAAAGTTAATAACATCTGCTATCAAAGTGTGATCTTGATTCTCTACACCTTCTGCCAGTTCATGCACTTGACCTTCAAGCTCATGGTAAACAGAAACATACACTTGCCAGTTAGTTGGTCTTTCCTTTAATGTATCGATATTTACTAGCATATCTGATAGCCATTGCAGGCCATCTGTGAATTGTTTGAAGTGATGCCAATCAGCTGCAGTCGGATTATTATAAAATTGATCAATCAGCTTTTCTAATTGAGGCAATGCATTACTAATATACTCTTCTGCTGTTATAAAAGTATCATTGATAAATTGTACTGTTGTTTTGGTAATGATTTGAATCGTGTCGATGCGATGAAAATATTTATCAATATAACTTTCCATATTATTGTAAACTTCTTGATTATCTATTATTAAATGACTCAAAATGTGTTCTTCACCTACATATTTATTTATATTCTCTATCACTTCTTCAGTGTTTTTTATGGCTTGACTATTGAACGAATTTTCATCATTATTTAATACAAATTTCATAAAAGTTCCTCCATCAATATAATTACTTATAAAAATTATATCGACATTTTCACAAAATTCTTAATCAACAAATTAAAAAAAGGTTCTGGAAATACCAGAACCTTTTAGGAAAATTAACCAAGTAATTGTAATACAGCTTGTGGTTGTTGATTTGCTTGTGCTAGCATTGATTGAGATGCTTGAGAAAGGATATTTGCCTTCGTCATCTCCATCATTTCTTTTGCCATATCTACGTCACGAATACGAGATTCAGCAGCAGATAGGTTTTCAGATGAGTTATCTAAGTTTGCAATCGTATGTTCTAAACGGTTTTGAACCGCACCAAGTGCAGAACGTTGTGAAGAAACAGATTCAATTGCAGTATTAATTGTAGTAATTGCATCATCGGCACCACTTTGTGTAGCAATAGAGATAGCTGTACCACCTGAACTAATTCCTAAACCAGAAGCAGTCATATCTGAGATTTCTAATTCAATACTTTGACCTGAGTTTGCACCAATATGGAAAGTTAGACCATTTCCAGAACCAGACAAACCGCCATCTATTAATTTTTTGGTATTAAATTCAGTATTATTAGCAATTCTATCTATTTCTTCTGTTAAAGCATCAATTTCATTTTGTAATTCTTCACGATCTTGAGTTGTATTTGTATCGTTGGAAGATTGAACCGCTAATTCACGCATACGTTGTAAAATGGAATGCGTTTCTTGTAATGCACCCTCAGCAGTTTGAATTAAAGAAACACCATCTTGAGCGTTACGACTAGCTTGATCTAATCCACGAATTTGACCACGCATTTTTTCAGAGATTGCTAGACCTGCTGCGTCATCTCCTGCACGGTTAATACGAAGACCTGAAGATAATTTCTCCATTGAAGATTGCATGTTGTTTTGGTTGATTCCTAATTGACGATGTGTATTCATCGCTGGAATATTGTGATTAATAATCATAAGTATGTTTCCTCCTTGAGTTATATATAATTCCCACATCCTTGTGGTTTTCGGCTAATGCAGTGAAAGCGGCCGCCAGTCACTGGAATTAGTTCCTACTTTATCTATCGGTATATGTTACTAGATGTTTAGTCTTTTTCATCATTTTTTTTAATTAAATCAAATAAATTTGTCGAAACATTAGCAGCCTTGTTGTTCTCTTGTTGAATCGCCTGAAAAATCTCTTTTCGATGTACTTCTACATCTCTTGGTGCATTGATACCAAGTTTAATTTGATCGCCTTCCACAGCAATAATCTTCACCTCTATATCATCACCAATTTGAATTGATTCGTTTATTTTCCGAGTTAGAATTAGCATATTACTCCTCCTCTACTTTCGAGGATAGAAAGATTTGCTCTCTTGTTGAGTATTTTGATTGTTTCGTAATATATTGCTTACCGAGCTTTTCTCGCTGATTTATAACAACAGGTGCATGTAAATTGGCAGTACTAGACGAAAGCGAATCTTTTACAGTCACAATCGTTATAACGAAAACGTCGTTCTGATCTTTTATTTCTAACTGTTCAAGCACTGTGTCATCTAACTTAAATTCATAATCTTTTATAAATAAAAATGGATTCACTACCACAAAAGCTGGATTCTCACCTTTGGACGATTGCAACACTTGAAATAATCCATTCTCTTCAAAACTTAATAACACAAATTCTTTTTCATCAACAAATCCAGGTAATCCATTTGGAAAATGAATGATTTCATTATCATTAATCTCTGTTTCACCAAAGTATTTCGTTGCGATTTTCATAATTTCCCCTTTCTATACTTCTAATTCGAAGTTATTGCCAATATAGTTTACATTGACAACATCGATATTAATAGAGTTTTCTTGTTCTAAGTAAATATCTATACCACCTTTTTGATAGAAAAATTGATTTTTAGTAGGTTCGACATTAATGATGGGCTTGTTCGTATTTGCTTCAATGTTTACTTCTGCAGGTTGATAGTCGAATTTCACTGCGTCACCTGAAGGTATCCAGCCCATAGTAAAATGTTTCCTCAGTCGTCCACCGTTTTCCTTGGCAACTTGAGCTAGTATATTTCCACCTTTCTCAATCTTCATTAGTCTGTCACCTTGACGTCGACGTTTCTTCGATCCTTCTATTGCCGTTTGCATTGCTTCGTTTGCTAACATTTTTATAGATTTTTTGGTAGGGATAATGCCAACATCAGCTAATGCTTTGGACTGATCAATTGTTAGTTTGCCTGGTTTAGTAGTAATGTTTAATTCGGCTTTTGGTTGGCTAATTTCTTGCTTGGCGGGTCCGGAATCAATTTGTAATTGTGCGTCCATTGTTTTTATCCCTATTATGGCTGATTGCTGCTGAATCCTGACTTGGGACAACCGCAATTTTATCACTCCCTCAAAAAAGGTATAAATACAACTTTTATCCTTGCTAATATGAATTAAGGTTAACGGAAGACATCTTACCGTAAGACCTATTAAAAAAGCCCCACCTCATAAAAGGCAAGGCTTCTCCTTAGCTTAAGAAATCAAGTAATGTTGGCTGGATCACGCGAGATCCAGCGCTTAATGCTGCACGATGAACAGCTTCCTGTGAAGTCAAATTCATAATAACCTGTTCCATATCCGCATCTTCATTCTCCGACATCATATCTTGTGCCGTCACCAATTGCGCAGAAACACGGTTTTCGATCAAATCAATTCGATTTTGACGAGCACCTAAATCGGCACGCGCATTTACATTATTATCGATATGACCATCAATTTCTGTGATAAACTGGCTAATGTCTTTCTCACTAGCATTTTCATCCTTTAACATGTCCGCAAAATCCGTTAAATCTTGGAACAAATCTTCCGTAAACACGCTATCAGGCTCTACATTCACTCTAATTTTAGTGCCACTAGACACTTCGATAGTTACATCATCATTGTTAATCGGATTAACAAAAGAACCATCTCCGTCTAATTGGTATGGTTCTTTACCACCATTACCTGTTGTTGCAGTACCACTGAAAATATATTTGTTGTTTACTTTTGTATTGGCAACTTCTAGCAAATGCTCTTTTAATTGCTCTACCTCTTCTGCGATATTTGCACGTTGACCTTCTTCATACGTACCATTAGAGGCTTGTACAGCTAATTCACGTAGTCGCTCCAATCCATTTTGAACTTCACTAAGTGCTGAATCAGAATTATCCATCCAGTTATGAACCTCACCGATATTACGCTCAAACTGCTCGATCTGGTTCACCTGCGTACGATAATCCATCCCCTTCATCGCGACAACGGGATCATCGGATGGGCGATTGATCTTTTTACCAGTAGATAATTGATCCATATATTTCCCTAAGCTTTGATAACTGCTGCTTAAGTTACGAAGCATATTGTTGGATAACATACTTTGAGTTACACGCATTTGTTACTTACCTCCCTACTAAGCCCATGTTGTTAATGATTTTGTCTAACATTTCATCGACTACTGTCATATTACGGGCTGCTGCATTATAGGCATGCTGGAATTGAATCATGTTGGTCATCTCTTCATCCAAGGATACTGAGCTGATCGATTGTCGTGATTCCTCTACTTGCTGACGCAGGATTTGGGAGTTGTTGTACATCCGGTTTGATTCTTCTGCAACAACACCCATTTCCCCGATGATTGATTCGAAATAGCTTTTTATTGTAGCTTTATCATCTAATTGATTAGCGTCACCTGCATCATACGATAGAAAGTTCTCTACTCGTTTCGTATAAACATCTGCTAATGCAGTTGCATTACCACCGTCACCCGACGCACCAGTTGAACTTGCTGCAATCAGATCGACATCATCCAAAATATCCTGTGAAACGGCAATCGTATCTGCTGTTGTTCCGGTGAAAAATTCGCCACCTTGCATCGCATTTCCATCTTGATCGGTTGCTAGTGTATAACCGGTTTGATGGACGGCATTAAACTCTGTTACGAAGTGCTCCACCATTTTATCTATGTCTGCTAACATCTCATTGATTTCTCCTGCTGCTGTGCCTGTATCAGTACCATCATAAGAAAATCCATCTAAGTAACCAGCTCCATCGATTAAGGCATTTAATTTACCTTGGACATCAAAATTGCCACCATAAATGAAGGCTTGATTGTCATAATCAGCTGCTAGTTGTGCGGTTTGTTCTTCTACGGTTAAATCAGAATTAGGGCTGTCAAAGAAGATTGCTTTTAAGTTGTTATCATCATCAAAATCAGAAAAGATATGATTAACGGACTGATCACTGCCTAAGTCCGCTCCTGCACTTCCATCCACTAATGTGATCGGTTCGCCGTCGTCATTTTCGACATCTTCATTGTCTGTCACTAATGTAATGGTCGCGATTCCTTGGGCAATAGGGCTTGGCTGACCAGAGCTTTTACGGTAATCAACTTTAATATCAACGTAGCTGGATAATTCATCAACTAAGCGATCGCGTTCGTCGTATAAATCATTCGGAACATAGCCATGGGGTTCCACATTACTAATTTGACCATTAAGTTCATTGATCTGGTCAATTAACGAGTTGATTTTGGAATTATTGACGCCAATTTCATTTTTTAAGTTAGCTCGCACATCCTCTAAGGAACTATCTACATAATTAAAAGCATCTGCTAAAGCATTTGCTCTTTCTTTCACTACTGAACGAGCACCTGAATCTTCCGGATTTACTGATAAATCTTGTAATGATTGCCAAAACTGATCATAAGCACTGGATAAGCCCTGGTCTGTCGGCTCATTTAAAATCGATTCTAATTTTGACATCGTGTCTGCTTTTGATTCATAGAATCCTACCTTGGAATTCTCCTGGCGATATTGCTTATCAATAAAACTGTCACGCACTCGTTCGATCGATCCTACTTCTACCCCACTACCGACTTGTCCAGGAATCTCTGGCCTGTTTCGGGATGCAGGTGGGAAAGGCGCTGTTTGTGACATATTCACTCGTTGACGCGTATAGCCTTCTGTATTAGCATTGGCAATATTATGACCAGTGGTATAAAGAGCGGACTGTTGTGTATTGAGCGCGCGCTTTGCTACTTCTAAGCCGCTAAAAGTTGATGACATGGGTTTACCTCCTGTTTAAGCTTTGGAATCAAATACAGAACGCTTCGATGTTTGCGCCTGAGCTTGCTTTGATTGACCATAATTAATATTCCGTATGGATGGCTGGATCATATCCAATGTTAATTGAACAAATTGCAGTGATTGTTTGGTCAACTGCTTGTTCAACTCTTCCTGGCGTCGCAATGCTACTAAACGCTCTGCCAACTGCAGTGTTACTTCTTGTAACTGCTCCTGATCCGCTCCGGTTGTATAATGTTCGATGATCGCTGTAACATGGACAGCTGCAGGCTCAAGCTGATGTGCTACTGCCCATTCGGCTACCGCATCGATGCGGCGTTTCTCGATCTGGTTAATCGCCTGGACATGCTTTTGTTCTGTCACTAGCAGCTTCTGCAACTCTTCCATTTTATTTGATTTTAACAGCTCTGTTTTATGCTCAGACAAATGCAAAAGGCTGTCATGTAATTCGATCAATTTATTTAAATGTTTGATGATGTGTTGAACGGACATCGATTGCCTGCTCCTTTATTGTGCAATTTATTAAGCTTTCCAGAAATTCAACAGTTTCTTCGCTGTTTCTTTTGGATTGGCCTGGTATTCGCCGTTATCTACTTGTTGTTTAATCTCATTAACATAGGATTGACGAGCATCTTTCTGTTGCATTTTCAACGCTTTATCCGAAATCTCCAGTTGATCGGGTTTGAAGGACGAAGCCTTATCCTCTGCCTTTTTTTGCAATTGCTGCTGTTTTTGGTATGGATTTACATTAGTATGATTCGGTCCGTTAATTTTCAAGACCTTCACCTCTTTCCTACTACGAACATGTTGATTTACTATTTATATCGGCATTATCTCTGAAAAGTTTAATATTCTTTTAGTATATCGGTTCCCTTGCCCAATGGAAATGGGACAAAAGTTACAGATGAATATACGATTTACTTTTTCTACTTTCTCGTGAAATAGGTTCTGGTTCGTTCTTCCCGAACACGTTTATTTACCTGTTCAATTTCCTGCTGGTGGCGTAATTCAGAAGTGATTTCATTACTGCAGTTCTCACAAATCTTCCCTTTCGTAATAGGATTCCCACAGCGTTCACATTTGTAAGTCAAATTAGGAAATTGTGATGAACGCAAGCGCTTATCTTTGACAAACTGCAAAATGACATCCTCTTCTACCCCTGTTGCCTCAACGATTTCCGGAATCGTCGCCTGTCTGTTCTCGCGTTTTTTTATAAAGTCATAGACGATTTGAAATTTTTTATCTTCTTCTTTTATACATTCTGCACAGATCGACCGTGAGGTTTTGACAAACACTTTATCACATCTGTCGCAGTTTGCTAAATCTGCCATGTTAGCCCTACTTTCTTATTTCGATTATCTCACCAATGTGAAACTGTATATAGCTTGACAGCCTGCTTGTTTCAACAAAGAAGCTGCATGATGAATGGTCATACCGGTTGTATATATATCATCGACAAGTAAGACCTCGGTCTGAAGCGATTGGCTTAAGAAAAATGGATTTTCCGTACTTAGTCGTTGCTGTCTCGATTTTTTCGATTGTTTTTCAATGTGCACTGGATGTCTTGCCAATGCTTCGACAATCGGCAGCTTCCAGTGGGATGCCACCTTTTCCGCAAGTTGCAAGGACTGATTGAAAGCACGTTCGTAGAGCCTTTGCTCTGATAAGGGAATGGGGATGATCGTTAACTTTTGCTTTGGGAAAAGGGGCTGTTTCAGATATGGGGTGAACAACTCGATTAATTGATAATCACCGCGGTATTTCCATTGAGTAATGATCTCTTGCATAAACGGTGTGTAACGAAAAAGCGCACGATTATATTGGAGCGTATCATGAAATTGCTTATTGTGCTCCCACTTCTGACAATCTGAACAAACAGCAGATTCCGGTAATTTTCGGCCACACTTCTTACAAATGGGACCTTGTATCCTTTCTAGCTTTTCTTGGCAAGCCGGACAAAGGGCACTGTTTTCTGGTGGCAGAAAAAGATTAGTCCACGTAATCGAATCAACGCTATCCTGCTGACAAATCAAACAGACATTCATAATATACTCCCCTTTTTATTCATCATTTTTATTTGATCAACCGCTGCTTCCATCGAATTTGTTTTGCCTTGATGAATGAACATCACCTCTCCTGTCGGGTCATCAGGGCTTCTGCCTGCCCTTCCTGCAATTTGGACCAATGCTGCTTCGTCAAAAACGTGATGTCCGGCATCGATAACCACTACATCAACAGATGGGAACGTAACCCCTCTTTCCAGAATCGTAGTTGTGACAAGAATATCGATTTCTTTCTTACGGAATTGTGCGATCTTTTCTTTTCGTTCGGGATCATCTGCATGAACGGATACTGCTTGAAAGAATGGGGCTACTGTTTTCATTCTTGCTATGGTAGGAACAAAAAGTAACAACTGCCTTCTGTCGGATCTGTTTTTGATGAATTTAGTGAGCGCGTGAGGTTGTTTTCCATTATCCAGTTTTTTTCGTAATTGCCATTCAATTTGTAATTGAGGAACTGGCAGGGGCTGACCGTGAAAGCGAATCGGAACAAACTGGACATCTAATTTTTTAGAAGAAATCGCCCGTTTTTGTTTTGATCTTGGTGTAGCAGTCAGGTATATTTTCGATGCTGCTTGTTTGCATGCTCTGTCTGCCAGGAAGGATAATGTCTGATCATGATGAAACGGAAAAGCATCGATTTCGTCAATAATCATAACATCGAATGCATCGTGGTAACGGATAAGCTGGTGTGTGGTGCTGATGATGAATTGCCCGACATCGGTTCTATCAGAACTGTCGGCGTATAGGGCTTCGATTTCTGTGTGAGGAAAAGCACTCTGCATTCGAGGGAAAAGTTCGCGGACGACATCTGCTCGAGGGGTGGCCAGGCAGATTCTTTTGTTAGTTTGGATCGCTTCTGTAATTGCTGGAAACAACATTTCTGTTTTTCCAGCACCACAGACCGCCCATACTAGCAGTTCTTTCTTAGCGTAGGCTATTGCCTCTTTAATGGCAGTAGCCGCTGTTTGCTGCTGTTCTGTTAATTCTCCTTGCCACCTGCACGGATCAGTTTGTAGGCGCCACCTGGGCTTGTCCCCATTCCAGCTTAATAATGGCTCACACGCTAGGACTCGAGCTGTCTGCAGACAACGGCGGCAATAAAGATGTTCCTGCTCACATCTTGCGCACGGAATCATTGCAAAAAGATGCTTGGATTTGTTGCCACAGCGACAGCATTGATAGTGAAAATATTTTTTTATAATCGATGGCTGTTTTTTTAAGTGATTCGTTCGCAGTAAGTATGAAATCGTTGGGGCGGAAAGAGGGATTTCCGAAGTTAAAGATAGTTTGCCAGCAAGAATATTAGCAAAATTCATAGCATACCTCCAATGAATAAAGAGGTGAGGATCTGTGCCTCACCTGTAGTTATGGTTTATACCAGCCAAGACCTAACGCACCTTCACCGAGATGGGTCCCGATAACCGGTCCGAAATAGCTCACGGAAATATCGACATTTGGATATTGTGCCACTAACTCATCTCGTAATTCTCGTGCTTCCTCCGGGCGGTTGGCATGTATCATCGTGGCACGAATCGGAACGCCGGTTGACGCATCTTCATCAAACAGTTGAAAAATTCGCTTTAACGCTTTTTTCTTTGTACGGATTCTTTCGAATGGAACAATTTTAGTATCTTCAAAATGAAGGATTGGCTTAACCTGCAACATACTGCCGATTAATGCCTGGGCACCATTCAATCGCCCGCCACGATGCAAGTGACTTAAATCATCGGCCATAAAGTAAGCGCGGAGGGAATCTTTCATTTCGTGAAGACGAGCTAAAATAGCTTTGGCATCTTGCCCAGCACTCGCCATTTCAGCAGCTTCCAATGCATAAAAGCCCTGGGCCATACAGCTTATTTCGGAGTCAAACGGATAGATCTCAATGCCATCCACCATATCCTGTGCTGTGATGACGGATTGATAGGTACCACTAATACCGCTGGATAAGGTAATAAAGATCGCCTGGTCATACTCTTTAGCAAGCTCTTCTAACTTTTCAGTTATGTAACCGATGGAAGGTTGAGAAGTCTTCGGCAATTGCTCTACTTCCTTTACTTTTTGGTAAAAGGACTCGGTTGAAATATCCATTTCCTCCTGATAGGATTCCTGACCGAAAATAACATTCAACGGCACCATATGTATATTTTTTTCAATTCTTTGCTGTTCAGGTATATATGTCGTACTGTCAGTTATGACCGCAACTTTCATAAAATATCGAACCTTTCTACTAAAATGGTTTACTCCCCTATATTCTACCTAATAATCTTGCAAATGCATAGTCAAAGTTTGAGAAGGTTACCAGAACTTTAAGCGAGCGTAATGGGCTGGTCATCATTACCTCCAACAATTGATTATGATTCTAATTCATCTGACAAACAAAAAATGGACTGCCTTAAAGCGTCAGTCCATTTCTTCTCTATAGAGTATTTATTTGTGTTAGGCATTCATTGTATCAATACGATGTTTTTACGTGGGTTTTCACTTGGAACTTCAACATTATACAGATGTAGCACCCTGTCCACCGTCTATCCGATAATAGGATCCTGAAATAAATGATGCTTTTTCTGATGATAAAAACACCATTAAATCAGCAATTTCTTCTGGAGTGGAATAACGATTCATCGGAACACTTGCTTCAAATTTTGTTCTGGCTTCTTCTTCGCTTCCAGGCATAGCATTCGATTCAATCGATCTCATCATTTGTGTATCCACTCCAGATGGGGCTATGGCATTAACGCGCACACCATATTCCGCCGCTTCTAGTGATGCTGTTTTATTTAATCCAATCAGAGCATGTTTAGATGCTACATATAACCCCATTCCTGGAGCACCTAATAATCCACCGTTTGAAGCAGTGTTGACTATAGCGCCATTTTTTTGCTTCTTCATCACTGGCAGTACATGTTTTAATCCAAGAAATGCACCTAATACATTAACGCCGATTACGGCCTGAAAGTTATCTACTGTTTGTTCATCTAAATTAGCGAATTTGCCATTGATTCCTGCATTATTAATAAATACATCAATA
This sequence comes from Gracilibacillus caseinilyticus, assembly GCF_022919115.1. Lineage (NCBI taxonomy): Bacteria > Bacillati > Bacillota > Bacilli > Caryophanales > Bacillaceae > Gracilibacillus > Gracilibacillus caseinilyticus. The sequence continues at coordinate 4,177,661 of NZ_CP095072.1, forward strand.
GCTCCCCATTTAGTTAGGGTGGTCTCTACATATGTTTTCACATCATCTTCTTTCGTTACATCCGCCGACAGTAATAAAATATCTTCTGCTTCTACATCTTTTGCTTTTTGTTGTATAGCATCTTTAGATAAATCGACAAGAGCTAGTTTTGCCCCTTCCTTGGCAAATGCTTTAGCAGCTGCAATACCTATTCCGCCTGCTGCTCCAGTTATTAAGACTACTTTTTCTTTTAAACTCAATGTATTTCACTCCTTAGTTCGTTAAATTAAATAATTAAATCGCAGTGAACCCTCCGATAGGAACAACTGCACCATTAATATAGGTTCTTCATCACCTAATAAAAATGCTGCATCTTCACCTGTATAAAGTTTTTCCTGCTAGTGAGATAATTATACCTTAGTAGTTATATGATTCTAGCAAAAATACATCCTTGATATGTCGTTAAGCCAAGTAAGCAAATTGAAAGGGCGGCATTTACCAACAATCTGTTAGTAATGCCGCCCTGACTTCTCAGTATTTATTGGCTATTCCTTAAAGGATTTCAACCCATCCTCGTTTGATGGCAATAACCACTGCTTGTGTACGATCTTTCACTTTCATTTTTTGCAAGATGCTGCTGACATGGTTTTTGACTGTCTTTTCGCTGATATACAGTGATTCAGAGATGCCTTTATTGCTTTTACCTTCTGCAAGTAGTTGCAAGACTTGGCACTCACGTCTGGTGAGTAAATGAAGTGGTTTGCGATGCTCTACTTCTTTTAGTTTCGATAACGTATTATCTGAATCGTAAAGCGCATCCTCTTCTGTCACTAAGCGACGATATTCTTTTACTAAATTATGTGTTACCTTCGGATGCAGGTATGAGCCGCCTTCTGATACAACAGAAATAGCGTCAATTAATGCATCTGAATCCATCTCTTTCAGTAAGTAACCTTGTGCACCAGATTTCAAGGCATGTGTTACATAGTTTTCATCATCATGAATCGATAAAATAATTACTTTCACACCAGGATATCGTTCTAATAAATCTGCCGTAGCTTCGACACCATTTACACCTGGCATGTTAATATCCATTAACACAACATCAGGCTTGTATTTTTTTACGAGCTCAACAGCCATTGCTCCGTCGTCACCCTCAGCTAGTACGTTAAAACCTGTTTCTAATTCTAATATTCGTTTGACACCTTCACGAAATAATTTGTGATCATCGATTAATACAATATTCGTTGTCATGAAAAATCCTCCTCTTGTTCCATATTCATTTTTTTATGTGATTATGACGTGTACGATGTTGATTCATTTTACGTATTGGTTGTGCAACTTAAACATTATACATGATTTGGCTCAAATTGCATGGGATATGCGTTATGCAATCGGAATTTCTATCCATACTTTCGTGCCGATCCCTTCTTTGCTAGTGATCTGAATATCACCATCCAGAATATCAACGCGTTCGTGCATTCCTATTATACCAAAAGATTTGTCCTTTTTATCGCCTTGCTCAAAACCCGATCCATTATCGGTGATCGTTGCCATTACTTTTTCGTCGGTTATCTCGACATACACATTGATGGAACTGGCATTGGCGTGTTTGATCGCATTTTGAATCGATTCCTGGATCAATCGGAACAAAGCGACTTCGTACTGATTGTCAAGTCTTTTATCTTGAGATTGGTAAGTAAATTTAATATTGGAATGCTGATCTTCCAAAGTAGTTATATATTTTTTGATAGTTGGAATTAAGCCTAAATCATCTAGCGCCATAGGTCGTAAGTCGTAAATAATTCTTCTTACTTCATAAAGAGACTCACGTATCATCATTCGGACGTTACGCATTTCCTTGACGGCACTGTCGATATCTCCTTTTTTATATGTACGATCAACAATTTCAGAACGCAGCATAATATTTGCAAGCATTTGTGCTGGTCCATCATGCATTTCCCTTGATAATCTTCGACGCTCTTCTTCCTGAGCTTCAATAATTTTTAACCCGAACTGCTGCTTCTCATGAGCATCATGAATTAAGTCTGATACTTGTTTGAAATCTTCATTTAAATAATTCAATACGATTGATATTTTTCCCACTAAACTTTCTGCACGCTCGACCATTTGTTCAATAGATTTCAAACGCAATTCAATTTCATCCCGCCGGTCGCGCAAGATTTTTTCTTTATCCCGTTTGACAAGTAATTCCGTTTGTAATCGATGTGCTGTTTCATATACTTCTCTAACTTTATCTTCGGCATACAATTGGAAATTTTCACTAACATCTGATAATTTTTTTCTTGCGACTCTTGCTTTGTACTCTAATTGATCACTTTCTGCAATAACGCTTGTGACTTGTTCCTTGAGCACCAACAGCTCTTTGTGCATGTTCTCGTATTCTTTGCGAGAATCCTCAGCAATTTCAAAAACTTCATCCTGACTGTTTTTTACTGTATCAATCATCTCTTCTATAATATAATCTAAGGTACGATCTTTGGCTTCCATATCAAAATCCTCACCATCTAGTATCAACTATACGATACGATTTAATTAGTACTTTTTTAGGGGGTTTTTTTTATATTCTTTATTCCCTATTACAATCATTTTACACCGGTTATGGATAATTACAAACGTTTTAGGAGGAATTATGTGATATGTTGAATCAATATTATACCGTTAAGCAAGAAGGAATGGATGAACAAGTCATCCAAAAATCGCGTTTCATTGGGTATGTAAAGCGTGTTAATTCAGAGGAAGAAGCCCAGCAATTCATTCAAGCGATGAAAAAAAAGCATGCCGATGCTACCCATAACTGCTCAGCCTATATGATTGGTGAGCACGATCAAATCCAAAAAGCTAACGATGACGGGGAACCGAGTGGTACAGCTGGCGTGCCCATCTTGGAAGTATTAAAAAAACGCGAATTAAAAGATACGGCCATTGTGATCACGAGATATTTTGGCGGCATCAAACTTGGTGCAGGAGGCTTAATTCGCGCATATGCAAGCACGACAACACTGGCAATCAACTCTACGGGAGTTGTCGAACGAAAAAGAATGAAGCAGTTTTTTGTCAAGGTTGACTACACCTTGCTTGGGAAACTGGAAAATGAATTACGTCAATCCGATTACCTGCTAGAAGAGATCCAATACTTGGATAACGTCACATTTCACGTTCGGGTATTAATCGGCGAGGAAGACTCATTTATAGCCTGGATAACTGATTTGACTAGTGGGAACGCTGAAGTAATCGAAGGCAATGACTCTTACATAGAAATCGACGTCGAAACTATGTGACTATTTCCCCGGAAATAAAATAGAGTGTGATTTTTACTCACACTCTAATTACTTTTTTTAAAAGGTAATAAATTGGCTTGTTTCATTTCTTTTGTTAATCGTTTTATAAAATCTTGTGAATTATTAATCTGTTGTGTTTCCGTCTGGTCTCTCATCTTTTCTAAAATCGAACGATAAATCTCCTGTTCAGTCAAACGATTCAACCCCTTTTCCCATCCTACCGTTAGTATATGATTGTTTGATTATTTTCGTAACTTGTTTCCTATTAAAATAGCTAAAATCCCTATTAATGCTCCTAGGCTATCAATCATAACATCCCCAGCGTAAGGTGTGCGTCCTGCTGTAAATACTTGATGCCACTCATCACTTATGGCATACAGAACTGTCAGCAAAAAAGATAGAACAGCTACTAACTTTTGCGATCGCAAAGGAAAACTCTTACGCATAGCTATATAAAAAGAACATGCTAGAGTTAAAAATACGAAAAAATGTGCTCCTTTACGCACGATAAATTCGACAACCCCTTCAACACCAAGTGCAGCGACACTCACTTCACTGTGATGAAAATCGAACACTACTGGCGACAAGACAGACTCCAAAAAAGATAAATCTACATATGTAGAAAGAAATGGCTTGATATCTTGTTGTGGATAAGGTTGATCAGATACTAAATAGATTACCCACATCAAAACGAAAGGAAACATCCAATATATTATTTTCTTCATTAAGCGCCAATACCTCTATATTTATTCGAAATGATTTCGAGTATTTATGTCCACTTCTTGTACTATTTTTACATTTTTTTGCTGTTCATGCAATACACTATTATCTATTATTACATATATATCCACTCTACGCTATTAGATTTATTCCATGGAACCAAATAAAAGTCAGTTACTTATTCCAAAGTGACTGACTTTTATTTGGTCCATTCATTTATTTAGTTTCCACTTATTAAAGTCGAGAAATTCTTTGAATTCTTGCTTTGATACACCAGATTTCATAGCTTCTTCTGCTAACTTTAACCACTCTTCATCAAGCTGTTGTTTTAGTTCCTGATCAGATTGTGACATTAATAATTCGTTGACGGTAACACCTAGAACTTTTCCTACCTTCTCCATAAATTGAATCGAAGGATTCGATTGAATGCCACGTTCAATGGAGCTTAAATATGACTTTGCTACACCAGCTTGCTCAGCTACCTCTGACAAAGACATACGTTTTTGTTTGCGCAGTTCTTTAATTTTTTCCCCAATCACAAATTGTCACCTACTTTCCCCTCTAGCGAAAATAATTTTATCATAAAAGAAAGTTTCGTTCTATATAAAGGTACGATTTTTTGTCGAAAATTACAAGAGTTTATGACTAATTTACAGGGGTTTTTTTGATATCTAGACAAAAGTCCTGTTATATACTTTCTTCTATTTGCCAAAATAGTTGAATGATACGGTGCTAAATCATTCTTTTATGTCGAAAAATATGACATTTTTTTACGAAGAATAACGTGCATTCTTTTCCTATTATTAGTATAATATGGGTAATACATATTCAAAAAGGTGGATCGTTATGAAGAAGCTTGCAATCCTTTTTATACTTGCCGGAATTGTCCTTCTCGGCGTCGGTGGCTACAAGTACTTTAAGATTCAGGCTGCTGAGAAACAAGCACTTACCGAAGCGAACGAGTTAATTGAACAATCATCTAAGTCAGAGAAAAAACAGGAACCCGAGACTTTTTTTCCTGAAATCGGTGACGCGGTTGGTATTTTGGAAATCCCATCTCTAGATGCTGAATTACCTATTGTAGAAGGAACGGACCCGGATGATTTGGAAAAAGGTGTCGGTCATTACCGTGGTTCGGCTTACCCAATGCAACAGGATCAGATCGTCTTGTCTGGACATCGCGATACAGTTTTTCGCAGCCTGGGCGAAGTGGATATCGGCGACACTTTTACGATCGTACTTCCTTATGGTGAATATGAGTACGAAATGGTCGACTCCAAAATCGTAGATGCGGATGATACAACGATTATCAAGTCGACCGCTCCTGAAGAAGAGTTAGTCATTACAACCTGCTATCCTTTTTCATATGTTGGCAACGCACCTGAGAGATACATTATTTATGCCAAACCAATTTACTAAGCGTATTGATTCTTACAATACGCTTTTTTACTTAATTAGGGGGAACATTACATGAGAAAATTAAGTATTTTGCTATTATTTATCGTGCTTGGACTTGTTGCTTGTTCCAATGAAGAACAAGTGAGACCAGAAGATCGTTTACAACAGTATGTTGATTATTGGAACGAGCAAGATTTCGAACAGATGTATGAGATGGTACAAGACGTGGAGAAGGATCAGTTTGTAGAACGATATCAAAAGCTGTATGGTGATATTGAACTGTCCAATCTGTCTGTGTCCTTTGAAGAACCAGAAGCAGCTGAAGATGAAGAAGAAGTGGATATAGACGAAATTGAATCAGCAACCTTTCCACTGAGTGTCAATATGGAAACGGTAGCAGGTCCAATCTCTTTTACCAAAGACATTGCAATGGTAAAGGTAACCGAAACAGTAGACGATAAAGAACAAATCGACTGGAAGGTTAATTGGAATCCTGGCTTTATCTTCCCGGAACTTGAGAATGGAAGTCAATTAGACATCAACACCACGCAACCGACCAGGGGGCAAATTTTTGACCGAAATAATAATGGATTAGCGGTAAATCAGGATGTATATGAATTTGCGGTTGTACCTGACCGCTTTGAAGATGAAGAAAGTGAAAAAAAAGCCATTGCGGAGGCATTAGATATTGAAATAGCTGCGATTGAAAAAGCATTAAGTGCGGACTGGGTACGCCAGGATGTACTGGTTCCGTTAAAAGTAGTTCCTAGTCTAGATAAAAATGGCTATCAGGAAGCCGTCGATTCGATCCCTGGACTAACATACAGCACCCAAACTGGTCGGACTTATCCATTAGGGGAAGCAGCCGCCCACCTTGTTGGTTATATCGCACCGATTACGGCAGAAAAACTAGAAGAAGCAGAACCTGGTGTTTATACAGAATCAAGTCTTGTCGGTAATCGTGGACTGGAAGAACTGTTTGAAGAAAGATTACGCGGGGAAGCTGGCGTTCAACTGACTGCTGTTAAGGAAGAACAGGAGCCGGTTATCATAGCCGAGAAAGCAGTCCAAAATGGTGAAGATATTACCTTAACCATTGATGGTACAGTTCAAACACAACTTTTTGATTCACTTGAAGGCGAAGCCGGTACTGCTGCCGCCGTCGATCCGACAACTGGTGAAACGCTGGCGTTAGTTAGCAGTCCATCATTCGATCCACATCCATTTTTATACGGACTTAGTAATGATCAATGGACGGAATGGAATGAAGACCCACAACAGCCACTGTTAAATCGTTTTGCTGCCACGTTCGCACCTGGATCGTCATTTAAACCAATTACAAGTGCTATTGGATTGGAAAATGGGTCCATTGATCCGAACGAAGGGCTATCCATTAATGGATTGACGTGGCAAAAAGAGGGCTGGGGAAACTACGAGGTCACGCGAGTCTCTGAATCTAGCGGTCCAGTTGATCTTAGAGATGCGTTGGTCCATTCCGATAATATTTACTTTGCGATGCAGGCCGTCAATATGGGAGAAGAAGCATTTCTAAATGGATTAAAGAATTTTGGCTTAGCAGACAAATTTCCGTTTACCTACCCGATTGAATCAGGCACTATCTCCTCTGATGGTACTTTAAGCGAAGAAGTATTGCTGGCAGATACAAGCTACGGGCAAGGACAGCTGGAACTCAGTGCTTTACAGTTAGCAACAAGTTACTCGGTTTTACTCAACCAGGGTAATTTGGTGCAGCCAATTCTTCTGAGTGATGAAGAAAAAGGGCAAAACTGGAAAGAAGGCATTCTGTCGGAGGATAATGCAGCAATTATTCGCGATGCCTTGCGAGCTGTTGTCACAGATGGCAGCGGGCAAACCGCAAACGTTGACAATGTGGCAGTCTCCGGAAAAACAGGAACAGCGGAACTAAAACAATCTCTCGATGAAGAGAACGGAGCTGAAAATGGATGGTTTGTCGGTTATCCGGAAGATGGCAGTGTGATCATATCGATGATGATCGAGAATATCGAGGGACGTGATCACGGAAGCGGTTATGTAGCCGAAAAAGTCGGAAAGGTCCTCTCCTCAATGAACTAATTGATACAAAGAGCCAGCTTGATATTGTCAGCTGGCTCTTTTTTGTAGTAGATTGATATAATGTAAAGCTGTTCCGCCATACAGCCTGGCCATATTATTCTAAGTACATAAAATACTATGTAAAGCGAAACTATTTGAACATGTGGTATGTTTTATATGCTTAGCAAAACTCCGGAATAATACTCCGCCGAAGGGAAGTTCTACAACGTATGGAAGAGCTACAAGCAGTAGTGCTAGGCATTATTTATCATCAAATTAAACAGATAGTCTTCCATATCCTACCTGTCACATTAATTGTGGAGCTATACAAGAGCGTAGGTCAACCACGTAGACTCCCACGGGATTGTGCAGGTGCTGAAGATCCACTTTGTGAAGCGTTCTTCTTCACAAAGTTAGCTTCAGCCGTGCCCCGCAGGATGCGAAGTGGTTGGCCGGAGCGGTGTCCCAGCACATGAATCATCTCAAAATAAACATTAAGCTGTAAGTTTACATAACCCATACTATAAGAACCTATACTTCCACCCCATAATCTGCTTTGCTGACAGTGATTCTATACTTTTTCAACGTAAAAAAGCACAGTCGAGATCTACTGTGCTATTGCTATTACTTCACCTGTTTTGCTGCTTTTATAAACAGCATCTAATACTTTCATTTGGTTTCGCATTTTATCAATACCATATTGTAACGGTTGTTCATGCAGAACAGCATTAGCGAAATCTTCGACCATTAATGAATACTGGTCACCTGACTCTGTATAAATCTCTACTTCATTGTCTGCTGTTTCCACCTGAACCTCTGCGATCATACCTTCATTTGTGTCTGGACGAAACGCAGAACTTACAGTGATCCGACCTGTTGCCCCGACGATTTCATAGCTCTGGGTAGAAATACAATCAAAGCTGGAATCAAACGACGTCACAATACCATTATCAAAATGGAGCACACCTGCCATTGTCGTATCAACTTCCAAATCCGGATGATAATTACCGCTGGCATAGACAGACAATGGTTCAATATTGAGAATATTACGTATCGCATGGATCGTATAACAACCTACATCAAACATGGCACCTCCACCTAACTCACTATTTAATCGAATGTTGGAGCGATCGTCTAAATAGAAAGAAAAGCTGGCACGCATCATTGCAATTTCGCCAATTACTCCTTTTTCCAGAAGCTGTTTCACTTTTTGGTGCTGTGGATGAAACTGATACATAAATGCTTCCATAAAAACAACACCATTTTCATCACAAGTCTGAATCATTTCTGCCAATTCTTCATTCGTAATGGCAACGGGTTTTTCACACAACACATGTTTTTTATATTGAGCTGCTTTGATTACCCATTCTTTGTGTAAACCGTTTGGTAGCGGGATATATACCGCATCTATTTCAGGATCTTGTAATAGTGCTTCATAACTGTCAAAAGTACGTGGTATATTTAGTTTATCTGCTACCTCTTTCGCTTTATCTTCATTTCGACTGGCAATCGCTACAACTTCTCCATTATTGGATCGTCTGATTGCTGGAATCACTTGCGTAACCCCTATGTTTGCGGTACTGAGAACTCCCCACCTTAATTTTGTCATGCTATCTCTCCTTGTTTATAAAGATTTCATTGCTCCGCCATCGACGACTAATGTTTGACCTGTGATATATGTATTTGCAGCGGAACCTAGAAACAATACTGCTTTAGCAAATTCAGCAGGTCGACCAATTCTACCAATCGGAATCATCTCACCTATCTTTTTCACCGAATCTTCTTCCTCTTGATCATATACCGCACGAATTCGGTCCGTATCCATCGTTCCTGGCCCGACAGAATTTATCAAAATATTGTCACCAGCCAACTCCTGTGACAAGCTTTTGGACAACCCAACTATTGCTGGACGAAACGTATTGGAAAGTAATAGGCCATCAAGTGCCTGTTTCATCGAGCTCGACGTGATGGTAACAATCCGTCCAAATTGCTGCTCTTTCATGTGCGGTGTTACAGCCCTTACTGTTCGGACGACGCTCATTAATAATGATTCAAAAGCCTGTTGCCAATCGGTGTCATCAAAATCAGCAAATTTTCCGGCTGGCGGACCGCCTGTATTATTAATTACGATATCAATGCATCCTATTTCCTGCACCATCTTTTCAATGTCTTTTCCGTTCGTGACATCACAGACGACTGTCTCAATATTGGGGTTATGTGTGACAGAAAAGATTTCCTTTGCGGTCTGCCGGAGTTGTTCAGCATTCCGACTGGCAATAAAAACGTGAGCACCCTCTTCAGCATAGGCAGTCGCACATGCTTTTCCTAAGCCTTTACTTGCTGCTAATACTAATACTTTCTTACCTCTCACTCTTAAATCCATCGGACACCTCCTATTCTCATTCTAAAAGCTGAAGCGGAAAATTAGCAAGCTTTTGCCTTTCTGTTTTTTGATAATTTAGAATAATTTCTTTTTTCGCTCTATAGAAAACCGGACTCAAACCGTCTGGTTCTAGCTAATTTAAGTATATTTAAAACTACCTATTTATACGATTATGTAAACTAGAACTGTATTACAATGTGATAAATTTGGTATATTTTAACTTTTAAGCAACTCTCCGGAAATACACTCCGCGTCCTGTGGGGCACGGCTTCAGCTAGGCTACTATTTGAACTGCTTCTTTGCTGCCTTGGCCGAGGAAGCCCGCTTTAAAGCAATACTTATAGACATAGGCACAGACTAAGTGGATCTTCATCCGTGCCCCGCAGGACGCGAGTGGTTGGCCGAAGCGGTTTCCCAGCACATGAATCCTTTCAAAATGACCACTAAGCTAGTTAACATAATCCGCATTATCAAAACCCTTACTTTAATTCGATCTTATGCAACAAAAAGCAGCTGCGAAGGCAACTGCTACATTTCATTTAATTTCGTTGTATACAGATCAAACTTTTCTTCATTTAGATCATCTAATGCATTGTCGATGAGTCGTAATAAATTACTGCGTTCCAGTTCCATAATCACATGATCAATATTATGTCCTTCTTCTTCCTGCTCCGATACAATCATGTATGGACTTAAAATAGTAGATAGATGCTGCTGAAAATCCTTTACCTTCATGAGGTCGGACAACGTCATCCGATTATATTTTTTTCCTTTTTGGAACACGAATACCGCCTCTTTATTTTCAATTTGTTGTGTGTCTCGATTGATTCGGATTTCTCGTGCTTCGAGTGGTACGAAATGATACACTTCATCATCCATTAATAATGAAAAATACTGATATGCCAACACCACCCGAATGTACTTGCCTTCTTCCTTCACATAATAAGGTTTCAATAATTTCACAGAAAGCAATGACAACACCTCCTCAAAATTCATTGGAACAAGATGAACAGTAAATTATATTTCTTATTTTACATCATATGCATTAAATAAGAAAGCGTTTACAACAAATTTTATATTTATATTTATTTAATTGCAAATATTCTGTTTTGAACAAGTCATGGAAAGTATACAAATTCTGATGTATACTATGCAATAGATTGTTTGAAGGAGCATCAGTTAGATGAAATTGTCAAAATTACGTTATCGATTATTCGGCAGACGAGTAATCAAAACAGCATTGGCTGTATTTTTAACCTCTCTGATCTGTGACTGGATGGGGTGGCCACCAGTATTTGCCGTTATCACGGCCATTGTGACGATCGAGCCAACTGTTGCAGACTCTATCAAAAAAGGAATTATTCGTTTTCCGGCATCAGCGATCGGCTCAGGATATGCTGTTCTTTTTATTTCTTTATTCGGCAATACTCCTATTACTTATACGTTAGCTGCACTATTTACTATCATTACCTGTTATCGTTTAGGTCTTCACGCCGGACTATTGGTCGCAACATTAACTTCCGTTGCGATGATCGAAGTTATCCATACCAATCTATTTGTGGCATTTGCAATCCGTCTCGGGACAACCACAATCGGTTTGTCTGTTTCAACCCTTGTCAACATGTTTATCTTGCCACCTAACTACACGAGAAAGATACTGACGAATATGCATGACCTTTTAAAACAGACCGGAGAAGAATTGGAAATCATTCTGAAACAATTACTCGGAAACGGCGAATTGACTAATCAGAAACAAGAAATTGATCAGCGATTCCAAACATTAAAAAATATGTTAGACCAAACCGAAAGATTATTGAATTTTCAATCAGCGGAATCAAGGTACCATCGACTGGATGACCGTACAAAGAGTGTGTTTGATTACGAACGAAAAAATTTAACCCGCTTACGTTTGATTCATTATCATATAGGAAACTTGATTAACACACCAATCCAGCATGTTTGTTGGAGCAAGCATGAGTGTGAGGACATTGTCCTGATGGTGGAAACATTAGCTGATTTCATGAAAAATCCCGATCATTACAAAGCAAGTGCCTACAAAAAGCAGGTTAAAACGCTAATGAATCAATTCTGGGAAAGTAAAAAGCCGAGCGAAGAAGATGATCCGACGTTATTTACACCTGAAGTCATTATTTTATATGAATTATTATCGATTTATAATATTGTAGAAAATATCATTCTTAGTGAGCGGGAAATTACAGAATCATAAAAAGAGCCTGAAGAAAAATTTTCGATACAATAACAGCCAAACAAAACACTAATTTTCATTAGTACATCATCGTGTTTTATTCGGCTGTTTCTCTTATTTCATGAAGTGATACGGCGAGTAACCTCTTGAAAAATCGTGAAAAGTGAAAGTATTATGATTAGGAAAAACACTAAATTTCGATTTGGTGTTTTTGATATTTTTAAAGTACTTAGATTATGCCCCCGGTCTTTTTCTATACGACTATGAAAGTTGAAACTGTTTCACTGCTTCATTCAGTTCTTCTGCCAATCGGGACAGATCTTTTGAATGAACCGAAACTGTTTCCATCGAACTGCTAGCTTGTTGGGCAGAAGCTGATGTTTGTTCGACACCTGCAGCAGATTCTTCTGATATTGATGCGATTTCTTCAATGGCTGCGTTAATTTGGTCACTTTTTTGCGTCATTTCAGTGAGATTCGCAGTAACCTCACGAATACTCTGAACCATTTCGTCGACTTTGCCATTGATCGCGTCAAAAGTATCCTCTGTTCTGTCAATTTGCTGTGTCCCCGTCTCTACTTCCTGGTAGCCAGATTCCAAAGAAGCTGTTACCGATGTTGATTCACTTTGGATGTCCGTTACAATTGTCGTTATATCAGTGACAGATTCTGCTACTTGCTCTGCTAATTTCCTTACTTCGTCAGCTACCACAGCAAAACCTTTACCGTGCTCTCCTGCTCGTGCTGATTCAATCGCTGCATTTAAAGCTAATAAATTGGTCTGTTCGGCTATGTCTCTAATCACTGCCACCAATTTGCTTATTTCCTTTGTTTGACTATCTAAACCTCTTACTTTGTTTACTGCATCCTTCACAATTGTATGGACACGCCCCATTTGTTCAACGGAATTCTTCATCATTGCTTGACCACTCCCCGTCAAATCAAGCACTTCTGCAGAGTGCGATTCAATGACACTTCCATTATGATTGGCAGCTGTTACTTTTTGTGTGAAATCATTCATACTAGCAGCCACTTTTCCCGCATGATCCGCTTGTGTCTCTACACCAGACGCTAATTCCTGCATCGTGGAGGCAATCTGCTCCGTACCTGATTTTACTTCAACAGCAGATTGCTGCAATGCTTTACTTTGTTGAGTTACCGTTTCCGAAACCTTATTTACTTTTACTAAGATAGAACGTAATCCTTTACTCATAGAAGCCATTGCATGTGACAGTTGACCTATTTCATCTTTGGATTGTGTCGATTCTAATATGACCCGTAAGTCACCTTCTGCAATTTGGTTACTTAGAGCTACTAATTTCCTTAAACGTTTTGTAACGTTTCGGTTGATAAGCATAATTAATACAATACTGACTACTAATGAAACGAGAGCCGATAGTATCAACGTAATCAATGCAGCCTCTTGGCTATTTTTTGCTATTGCTACATTAGCTTCTCTATCTTGATTGACTACTGCCGTTAATTCATCAAGAAGCTGAACGGCATTCCATTGAATTTCATTCGCCTCATCAGCAGCAAGTTGTGCTGTGTCTCCCTCACCTTGTCTCATATATCCGATTACTTCGTTAAATTTCCGATTTAATTTGTCATTTAAAGAAATGATTTCATTATACAGTGTCTCTTCCTTATCCGTTTTAAGCTGCTGCTTTACTTTCGTTTGTAATTGTTCAAACAGCTCCTGGCGTTCTAGATATTCATCTTCAATTTCCTGACTAGGATGATCCATGTATGAGAAAACTCGAATACTTTTCGCTCTAATTAGGGAACCCATTTCTGTAACCTCTAATGCCTTGTCTGTCCTGCTTTCCATGACATCTATTTCTTCACCAATCATAACTAACTTAAAACCTGATACAACTACTGCTCCGAGAAATAATAACAATACAATTCCTAAAATTAATCCATACTTTCCTCCAACACTGATGTTGTTCAATTTAAAACGTTTCCATCCTTTTTGACTTTTCCCCTTCTCTTTGGCCACTTCTATACCCCCCCATTTTATCTTTATGACTTTTTGTCAAGTTACTTGCATTTATATTAGCACTTTTATTTTAATTAATCTATATAAATTAGGTATTTATAATTATGTTTATGTAAAATTATTCATAAAAAAACATCCCTTTTATGTTAAAGGATGCTTTTTTATACTTATTTAAAGTTTAAACTGTTTCACGGCTTCATTTAATTCTTCTGCAAGTAATGATAGATCTTTCGAATTAATTGAAACTTCTTCCATTGCACTGCTGGCTTGCTGAGCAGCTGCTGATGTCTCCTCGACTCCAGCAGCTGATTCTTCCGAAATGGATGCTATTTCTTCTACTGCGATATTAATCTCTTCACTGCTTGAAGTCATTTCAGCAAGATTCGTTGTTACGGTACGAATGTTTTCGACCATTTCACTAACCGCTAAATTGATTTGTTCAAAGGTTGCTCCCGTTTGTTTAATCTGATCAGAACCTGTTGTTACCTCTCTATAGCCTTCTTCTAAAGCATTGGTAACACTGGACGATTCCGTTTGAATTGTGTTCACGATCGTCGTAATATCGGTAACCGAATGGGCAACCTGTTCGGCCAATTTCCGAACTTCATCTGCTACTACTGCAAAACCTTTTCCGTGCTCACCTGCTCTTGCAGATTCAATTGCTGCGTTTAGTGCTAATAAATTGGTTTGCTCTGCAATATCCTTGATTACAGCAACCAACTGAGAAATTTCTTTCGTTTGAACGTCGAGTCCTCTCACTTTTTCAACGGATGCTTGCACAATCGAATGGACTCGATCCATCTGTTGAACAGACAATTCCATCATATGCTGCCCGTCTGTCGTCATCGTGAGAACACCAGCAGAGGATGATTCGATATTCCTGCCATTTTCATTAGCACCCTGCACCTTTAAAGAAAAATCATTCATCTTGGCAGATACATTTCCCGCATGATTTGCCTGTGTTTCACTTCCTGAAGCCAATTCCTGCATCGTGGAAGCTATTTGTTCTGTCCCTGATTTGACTCCCCCAGCGGAATGAGATAAGACATCACTCTGTTGAGAAACGGTATCTGAAACGGTTACTACTTTCGAAACAATCTGTCGGAGGTTGTCTCCAAGCCTGTTCACACTTTGGGCAAGTTGACCAATTTCATCCTTGCCATCATAGGTAACTGTTGCTGCTCGTAAATCTCCCTCTGCAATTTGATTACTGAGGGAAATTACTTGTTGGATGCTTCGGGTGATATGACGATTCATAATGATAAACAAAACAACTCCAACAATAAATGCTACTGCAAATGATTTAATTAACGTAAACAACACTTCTTCTTTATCTTCGTTCACATTTTGAATAGCGGCTTCTTGCGTTTGATCGGCGATTTTCTTCAATTTAGCAATATTTTCTACTGTGATAGATTGATAATAGCCTGCCTGATCGGCATAAATACGAGCATTATTATCCGATCCTTCATTATGGTAGTCAACAATTTTATGGAAGTTTTCAGAGATCAGGTCATCCATTTCAGAAATGGTGTTGAAAAGTTCTAGTTCTTCAGCCGTGTCCATCGATGATATCAGTGATTCTCTTAACTCCAGTGTCTGTGCATCAACTTCTGCAAAAGCATCCACGATTGACTTGTCCGGCTGATACATATATTCGTAGATTTTTTCCCCTTTTTCCCTGATCAATGCATCTAATTCTGTCACAGTTGCGACACGGTCACCCTCATCTCTCATCACATCCATATTACTATTTAACGTTTGCAACAACATCGAGACATAGATAGTTGCTCCTAGAAAAAGTAGCAAGATGATCGTCTGAATCAGGCCATATTTCTTACCGATTTTCAGATTTTTCAATTGAAAACGGTGTGACTGTCTTTTTGTTTTAGTACTCACTTTCTTTTTCATCATTATCCCCCTAGATTACGATACGTCTTTATATATACAACTATATTATCACGTTCCCTTATGAATAGCATAGTAAAAAAGTCCTTTGTTTTTGATTATTTTCATGAAAGGATAAAATCGGATACAATAAGAGGTAGACAATTTTGTAAAGAAAGGATAATCACTATGTTATTCCAATCAATCTCAGAAAACGCAATGCTAGTACAGTTCCCATTTTATGCGGGTCTCGCAGAACGATTAAATATGTATAAACATCTATTGGAAGCTGAGCGTTCTTTAGCGGTAAACGAAGTTGTATTAGGGTATTCTACCATGACGATCTATTTCAATCCTTTCGTGACAGGTCACAATCAGATGAAAAAAAACGTTCAATCAGTGATAGAAAACGCCACCTCTTGTTCTCCAACAGAAGGAAAACACCATCATATACCAGTCTGTTATGACCGCTCATTGGCACCTGATTTGGATGACGTGTTAGCATACCATACCTTTTCATTGAAAGAATTAATTGCATTACATAGTGAACCTGAATATAAAGTAGCATTTTTAGGCTTTTCTCCTGGCTTTCCTTTCTTATCAGGGATGCAGGAGCAACTTGCAACACCTAGAAAAGAAAAGCCTAGGCTAAATGTCCCGGTAGGGTCAGTAGGAATTGCCGGTTTACAGACAGGAATATACCCAAGTTCATCACCTGGAGGGTGGCAAATTATCGGACGAACTCCGATAAACCTTTTGCCTTTACAAACGGAGAAACCAACGCTTTTTGAAGCAGGTGATCGGCTTTCGTTCTATCCCATCACTCCGACAGAGTTCGAACAAATCATGAAAAAGGAGCAGCGCCCATATGTCGATTGAAATCATTGAACAAGGTCTACATACAACGATTCAAGATCAAGGCAGGTTTGGATTCCAGTCTTATGGCATTCCTGTTAGTGGAGCAATGGACGATTTTGCAGCAAAAATGGCTAATCTTTTACTAAATAATGAAGCAAATTTAGCTGTTTTGGAAATGGGCTATGTCGGCCCAACACTGACATTTCACCAAAACGCAATTATTGCGGTAACAGGAGCTGACATGTCTGCAAACATAAATGATCAATCATTACCCATGTGCCAGCCCGTTTCCATTCAAGCTGGTGATACCCTTCAATTCCGAACGGTCAAAACAGGTGGATTCGCATATTTAGCAGTAAAAGAAGGATTTGATATTCCTGCAATATTAGGAAGCAGAAGCACCGTGGTACGAGCGAATATCGATGGTATATTGGGCAGAAAGCTTGCAGTAGGAGATGTGTTGCCTCTCTGCCAAGCACATCAATTACCATCGCCATTACATTGGGGACTTAGTTCAGCGTTGTTTGATTATATCAAACAACCTAATAAGGTGATCCGATATTTAGAAGGAGCACAATCCGACTGGTTCGAATCCGATCAGCTCGAAACAAGGGATTGGGCTTTGTCTACCCAGTCCAATCGAATGGGATATCGATTGGAAGGTACACCGCTTGAACAAATCCATGAGAAACAGTTGTTAACAGAGGCTACCGCATATGGTTCGATCCAAGTTCCACCGAATGGTTTACCTATTATTTTAATGGCAGATGGTCAGCCAACAGGAGGATATCCGAAAATTGGTCAGGTAGTAAAGGTGGATTTAGGAAAAGTCAGCCAGATCAGGCCTGGTCAACCTTTCACTTTTCAAAAAATCACATTAGATGATGCAATATCCCTTTTGGCTAAAAGAGAGGTTGATTTGAAACGTATCCAAACGTTTACAATGGAAAAATGGGGAGAGATTTATAGATGAAGAAACTGTTACTAAATTGTGATTTAGGGGAAAGCTTCGGTGCCTATCAATTAGGTAACGATAAGGCCATTATTCCACTTGTCGATGCTGTAAACATCGCTTGCGGCTTTCATGCCGGAGATCCTCATGTCATGGGAAAGACCGTCCGTTTAGCAAAAGAGCATCATGTTCAAATTGGCGCACATCCAGGTTTTCCAGATTTACAAGGGTTTGGTCGCAGAAAAATGCAAATCTCCCCGAAAAATGTATATGATCTGATTATTTATCAAGTCGGTGCGCTAAAAGGCTTTACAGAAGCTAATCATGTTCACCTGCAACATGTTAAGCCTCACGGAGCGCTCTATAATCAGGCATGTCAAGACAACGATTTAGCGATAGCCATTGCGCAAGCTGTATATGATTTGGACCCTTCCTTAACTCTAGTTGGTCTTTCCGGGAGCGCATTGATAAAAGCGGGGAGAGCGAAAGGATTAACCGTTGAAAATGAAGTATTCGCAGACCGCACCTATCAGGATGATGGCAGTTTAACACCTAGAACGTTACCAAATGCGGTGATAGATGACACTGACAAGATGTTAAAACAAATGGAGACGATCATCCATAATGGTACGATACGAACGATTTCCGGAATAGTGAGACATATAGAAGCTGATACGGTTTGTGTGCATGGAGACAGCGATGAAGCATTGCAATTAATTCAGGCGATCCGGAAACTAGTAGTCAAATGACACTTTACTTCAATTTTTAACACTTCCTATAAGATGGATTATGTAAAGTGGAACTGTGTCAAAGTGGTTATATTGATAGATTTCATCAGAGTAGCAAAGCTCCGGAATCCGGAATATACTCCGCGTCCTGTGGGGCACGGCTTCAGCTAAGCTACTACTTGAACTCCTTTCTTGCTGCCTTGTGCCGAGGAAGCCCGCTTCGAAGCGATACTTGTAGACACAGGCACAGACTAAGTGGATCATCAGCTCGCTCTGACGCATGCGGAGTCTCCTCATATTTCCTACGCTTAAGGGAAGTGCTACAACGTCTGAAACAGCTAATAGCAGTGGCACTAGGCATTATGTTAAAATTCAAATGCTGTTATTGATGTGCGCTCAATATACTAGCTCTTACAAAAGTTGTAGAATCCACATCATAGCGCAGGCCAACCACGTAGACTCCCGCGGGATTGTGCAGGACGCGAAGTGGTTGGCCAGAGCGGTATCCTAGCACATGAATCATTTTAAAATTACCATAATTCAGAAATTTACACAATACGTATTATAAGCACCATTTTTTTCAATCTCAGTCATCATTCTCTTCTAACCATTCTCTTCCGCAAATAAAAAAGCTTCTCGCGTTGAGAAGCTTTTAACGATAACGATATTTTAGTAAACATTGATCCAAGAAATCTTGTGGTAACTTCTTCACCGCTCGCTGCCATATGTTCATATGGATAAAGGCGAACAGACTGATTAATGCCACTAAAGCTACTGGAATATATAGGCTGACCGCTGCAAAAACCACCGCAATGGAACCAACCAAAAGAATATCAGGCAATATGGTAAAAGTTGCGATCCAAGCATGCTTCCACAATTTTAAACCTTTCAAGTGTGAAGTCACAACAAGTGGCATAATGGAAAGCAGTGTAAAGAGAAAAATACTTACCGCAAACAACCAGACTGCTTGCATGAAAAGTTGATGGGAACCTGTTAATGCAGGTAGTATGCTGGCATTCAGTGCAAGGATAAACGTTATTCCTCCTACATATAATCCCAAAAATAAAGTTCTTCGGAAATAATATTTAAACGAGTGAAAAAAAGTTTTCCAGATGCCAAGTTCGATCCCATTCTTAGACCATTCCAAGACCACCGCATACATGGCAATTGTTGCGGGAATAACTGTGATAATCCCTAAAGAGAAGAAAAACCAGAACAGTTGTAAGGTAATGAATGCCGCAATGACGTTTAGTACCCTAAAAAAGATTGGCTCTGATTGATTCATCTCATCACCTACTTTTTCATTATTATTTTAGAATTAGATGTTACCATTATTGCCTTTTTCTAAAATAATAAACCTGTCCATGCCATGAAAATTGTTACATTTCACTTGATCTTCGAATGATTAGTTCTGGATCCACATATACCGCTTTTTGCACAGTTCTTTCACTGATCAGATCATGCAAAATATTTGCAGCAAGCCGGCCGATTTTCACTTGATCCTGCTTGACTGTGGCCAGTGCTGGATCACTATACCGACATGCTTCAATATCATCACATCCAATTACTTTAATATCATTCGGAATGGAGAAACCTGCCTCCTTAATCGCTTTGATAACACCTAAAGCCATCATATCAGAGACCGCATAAACCGCATCAGGAATATGACCGGACTCGATGATTTCCTTCATCTTCTGGTAACCACTCTCTTCAAAATAATTACCATACTTAATCCACTCGTTACGGAGATCCATGCCATAATCCTTCATTGACTGTTCAAATGCTTCTTTACGTACGTTTGAAATCACAGAATCTTCTTGTCCGCCGATAAAGGCTACCTTACGAATACCATTCAAATAAAAATACTCTACTACTTGCCTGGATATCTTTTCATTATCTGCCATCACATAGCTTGATCTCTCTCCGGATAATTCCAAATCAACAGCAACAGTAGGAATATCACTCTGGTCTAATTGATAAATGGCTTCCTCGATATGTTCCCCTGCAATAATCAGACATCCATCCAACTGATAATGCTTCGCTCTAGCTACATAATCTTCTTTTCCAATGTTAAAAGACTGATTGGAAAAAACGAGAAGATCATAGCCAAGCTGCCCTACCGAATTTTTAAAGGCGTTAATGACCTGATTAAAAAAAGGATGGTTAAATTCTACATGTACTTCCCCTGCATAAATCAGACCAATCATATTCGATTTCTTTGTTGCTAGCGCTTTCGCTGAAAAGCTCGGTTGATAACCGGTATCTTCAATAACCCGCTTTACTTTTTGTATTGTATTTGGACTAATGCTACCTGTTTGATTGATAACTTTTGATACAGTCCCTGGTGAAACCCCTGCCATTTTTGCTATTTCTCTTATAGTTAATTTCATAGATACAATCCCTCTGTCATTTAATGTGCTAAATTTACCAATACTCTATTTTTAGCTTTTAACAGCTCCTTCTGTCAAGCTAGAAATAAATAATTTGTTTAGTAATAAGAAAATAATAATTAACGGTACTGTTGCCCAGAATGTTCCTGACATAATCATACCATTATCCCGTACGTAATTATCAATTAAACCTCTTAGAGCTACTTGAATGGTATATGAAGATTCTTCTCTCAACACGACTAACGGCCAGAGAAAATCATTCCAAATGTACATAAACCGGATGATCGCAAGTGTTGCAAATGCTGGAATGACAACAGGTACGGCAATATTCCAATACACTCGAAAATGAGAACAGCCATCAATCTTAGCGGCATCAACAAGCTCATCCGGTACATTACTGCTAATGTACTGACGCATCCAAAAAATGCCGAATGCATCAATTAATCCTGGAAAAATGATTGCTTTCATGTCATTTAGCCAATCTAATTTGGTGATGATAATATATTGCGGAATCAAACCTAGTTGCGGTGGTATCATCATCGTAACTAAAATGGCGAAGAATAAAAAGTTTCGGCCCTTGAATCGTAATTTTGCAAATGCGTAACCGGCAAGGGAACATAAAAACAAAACACCTATTGTCGTAATGGTAGATACAAGTAATGAATTCCACATCGCTCCAAAAAATTCAATCGTATTAATCACATTTTTAAAGTTAGTAACGAGCTCCGCACCAGGAATAAACGCGGGAGGTAAGCTGTTAATTGCGCTATTATGGTTGCTCGCCATTACAAACATCCAATAAAATGGAAAAATCGACAGAATCGCGGCAGCTGCTAAGATAAGATAAATAAACATTTTCGCAAATGAAAGTTTCAATTTTTTCTCCTCCTAACGCCCTATCCTGTTTGTAATGAAGACATTAATACTGGACAGCACTATGATAATGATAAATAGAATAATTGCCGTTGCCGATGCAGGACCAAAGGCAAGATTCGCAAAAGCCTCTCTGTATAAATACAACACCACCGTAATGCCTTCCTCACGGTAAGATCGTCCGATGTAAATTAATGGCTCCGTAAACAACTGCAAGGCACCTATCGTCGAAGTGAACACTGTCAGTATGATAATAGGTCGAAGCATTGGGATAGTAATGAATTGAATCTTCTGCCTGACCGATGCACCATCGATCACCGATGCTTCATACAATTCTTTCGGGATTCCTTGAAGACCTGCCAAATATATAATCGTGTTATAGCCAACCCAACGCCAAAATACCATAGTGGATATCGCTACTTTCACACCCCATTCTGAGGTTGACCAGCTCATCGGATCCATACCGAACCACCCTATGATGACGTTCATCAATCCAAATTCCTGACTGTTAAACATCACACCAAAAACAATAGCAACCGCTACAGTAGAGGTCACGTATGGCATAAAAATAGAAACTCGGAATAAGCCTTTCATCTTTATGATCGCGGAATTAAGTGCATATGCAAGCACGATCCCTACTATTATTTGTGGTAATGTTCCTAACACCCACATGATTAACGTATTACTAAGAGATTTCCAAAAAATCGGATCAGTCAAAATCCATTTAAAATTCTGTAAACCGACATACTCCATTTCACCGAGACCATTCCACTTATGAAAGCCTAGATAGAAACTGAAGAGAATCGGAAACAACCCAAATACAGCAAACAAAATAAAAAAAGGAGAAATATAAAGATAACCAGAGAATGCTTCTTTTCTTTCTTCATTCCAAAACTTTCGTCTTTTTTGCGTTTGTGACTTTATCTGCTCCAAGATTGTACGCTCCTCTCTCACTTAGAGATCTTATTCTTCATAAACAGAGCTGGATTCAAGTGGTTAGCTATCCTCCAGCTGCTGTTTTCATTCCTTATTGCCGCTCTAATTGTGATTCGATTCGTTCTATCGCCGCATCCCACTCTTTCTGCGGGTCAGCACCTTCAACTGCAACGTTCGTGAGAGCAGTAACAATCTCTGCATTGGCAATCGAGTAATTAACTCCCATGTATACAGGTTGCACAGATTCTGCCGCTTCTGCGAAAATTTTGGCTGTTTCTGCACCACTGAAATATTCATCAGTTGTCGCTAGAAATTCTTCATCTTCATATACTTCTGGAGCAGATGGGAATAGTCCATTGTTATGGAATGATTTCAGCTGAATCTCAGGTGAAACCAGCCATTCAATAAAATCGTATGCTTCCTGTGGATGCTCTGACTCAGCCGGAATAGTTAAGAATGAACCGCCCCAGTTACCCGCACCTTCCGGAATTGTTGTTAATGACCATTTCCCACTAGATTCCGGTGCATTCCCTTTGACGTTAGCAATCATCCAAGCTGGAGCACCGATTAAAGTCGCATAGCTTCCTTCTTCCATCGCACTGCCCCATTCAGGTGTCCAAAGAGCGTTTTGGCCAATGAGTCCTTCTTGTATCATTTTTGTGGTAAAGTCGTATGCTTCTTTTACTGTATCTTCCATAATTAATTCATCATCTTCGTTAAAGTATTGAGATTCCTGTTGATCACGAATGGCATTAAACATTAATTCAGGACTATCGCTAATTGGCTTGCCTGTTTTGTCTTTTATCGTTTTGGCTGCTTCATAATAGGCATCCCACGTATCGATCTCCGCTGCTAATTCTGCTGGATCTGTTGGTAATCCTGCTTCTTCCATTACATCTGTCCGGTAAAACATCGTTGTTGGTCCAATATCGGTAGGCAATCCTAATTGAAACGATCCATCGACACTTTCTGCTTGCTGCCATTTCCAATCTAAATATTTATCTTTGATTTCTTCAGCACCATATTCATATAAATTATAAAAACGATCACTTGCCTCCATGAACTTGGCTACATTACTGACCTCTACCATGGAAATATCGGGCGCACCACTACCTGCAGATATCGACGTGAACAAGTTATTGTGTACATCTTCCATTTCGCCTTCGTTAATATTGATTTTGATATTCGGATTTTCCTCCATGTATTCTTCTGCTAAAACATCGTAACCTGCACTTCCAAACACCCAAAAAGTCAATTCTACTTGATCTTCTCCACCACTGGCATCTTCTTCATTACTGGTATTCCCTTCATCAGAGGAAGTTTCTCCACTGGTGTCATCGTCACTACAAGCTACCAAAACCATAAATAATCCTAGTGTTAATAAAAGCATCCACCACTTTTTCATCCTACGAACCCCCATTTAAATTGTAATGTTCAGTTTTCACAACAATTCTGAAATGCTTTCTAAGATGAGTTAATACGTAGTAATACAAGGCTGGTTAAATTGATGAGTAGCACTATGAAGCAAAAGAGGAAACCGGTTTCTTATAAAATAAAGAATTACATCGCCTGCAGTTAGATGTAATCGCTTTCTAACATGATTATATGCTCACACTTACAAAAAATCAATACTTTTCGTCAATGATGATTAAATAAATTAACTTTACAAAGAAAACGATTTCTTTGTTTGCTCAATAAACTAAAATGTTTATCTCAAATGCGAAAGCCTTGAGGTAACTGGACATAAAATGATCGGCCGCAGCAGTATCCAATTACCTTATATCCTTTCCTTATGTTCAATCTTTCTCCTGCTTACAAAAAAAGAAACTGCATCACTGCAGCTTCTTTTTTTCCGTTCTATTTCAATTCGGGAATTACGCGTATTTCTTTCTTCATTTCTGACTGACAGATTGGACAAGATGGCTCTTCGTGAAAAGAATAATTTTCTCGCATCCATCCTTGGCAATCATCGCTGACACAAGACCAAACGTTTGTTTCAACATTTTTTACTGGTTCTTTTTCATTATTAAAGAAAGCCATGTGGCACTCCCTTTCGTGGGTTTACCTATATTATACGCTTTTCCAATCATAAATACAAAATTATCTTGAAATCGTTGTGAGAGTATACTTGTAACTGTACGTACGATTCGTAAATAAACGAAATTCCGGATGGACATGCTGCCCCCAGCTGTCATCTCCACCCACGCCTGTTTGCCAGCCGTTTACTCGAACAGATACTTTTTCCGATGACGGTAATTTGTAATGATGACTTGCTTCTTCCAATTCAAATGGTGTATACGGTATCGCATTCACCTCAATTACAGGATCACCACTAATCTTCAATCCTTTATTTTCCCCATTGACGATTTCACACCAGCGTACGCCACATATATTGCCGCTTTCCTGTGGTTTTAAATAAGGTTGCAGTTGATCAGCAATTTTCGATTCATGAATCGCCACTTTTCCACTATGCTGACGATCCCAATATGTTTCATGTGGTCCTTTTCCATACCATTTTATCGTGTCAAACGACTGATCCATTTCGAAGCGCAAACCAATCTCAGGAATATCAGATACCTGTTCCCCTGGCTGAAGCTGGTGATCGATTTCGACTTTACCAGACGGATCAATTCGGTATACAAGCTTAACATATGATACAGACGCAGTTGCTAAATAAAAGCTTGTTTCAACAACAACTCCTACACCATCTTCACTGATCGTCAAATCTGTCAACTGCCGCTCTAGACTCACCTGCTTCCATTCAGCACTTTTCTCATCAAATTTAGCTCCGCGATCATTATCTGTCATCGCACGCCAGTAATTTGGTGTGATCGGCTGCTTCAAATATTCTGTATTATCCACGTTATAGGAGTTGCATAAACCAGTCTCTTTATCAAAAGAAAGGGTAAATCCATCACCATTTATTACATAGTGACTAGCCGTTCCCTCTACCTCTAATGTACCTTCTTCACTCTCCACTGCTGACGTTACCGCAGGAACAAAAAATTGTCCGAAAGCTACTTCGTGATCCGGTTCAGCCCAGAATGGCAGTTCATGATACATAACTTGTAATGTAATGACTTGTTCTTTGTTTGTAGAAAAGTCATCAAATTGGTAAGGAATAGTAATCAATTGGGACTCACCCGCTGCAGCAGCCAAAGAAAGCATACCAGATTCTGTAACATCTCCGTTCTCTGCCACAGTCCAAACTAATTGATAAGCAGATAAAGATTGAAACAGATGCTTGTTAACCACTTTATATTGACCTTTTGCCAGATCTACTAATTCCAACCCAATGTTTTGATAACATGTTTTTGCTTCAATTAACTTTGGCGAAATCGTACCATCTGCAAAAATCAAACCATCTCCGGCAAAATTGCCATCATGTGGTGACTCTCCAAAGTCTCCTCCATACGCTAAAAATTCGGTACCATCATCTGTTGTCGTTCTGAGTGCCTGGTCCTTCCAATCCCAAATAAAACCGCCTTGTAAAGATGGATATTGATCAAACAACTCGGTATATTTATGAAGGTTCCCTGTCGAATTCCCCATTGAATGACTATACTCACAAAGAATATAAGGTTTCTTCTCACCTGGCTGTGTTGCATAGAATTCCAGCTCTTGCGGACTGCGATACATAGTCGATTCCATATCTGATGCTCGATCAGATGGACGATAATGGAATACACCTTCATAATGTACCAGTCGTGTCGGGTCTGTCTCTTTAAAATAATCGTACATTTTCAAGAAATTGTCACCACCAAACGACTCATTACCAAGTGACCAGATAATGATCGACGGATGATTTTTGTCCCTTTCATACATAGACTGACAACGATCCAGCACATTGGCTGTCCATTCTGCTTTACTGCCAGGTACCGTGTTTTCCAAAGCTTGTTGACCGTAAGACCATGTTCCGTGCGTTTCAAGGTTTGTTTCATCGATCACATATAGCCCGTATTGATCACACAGGTCATACCAGGTTGGATGATTCGGATAATGTGACGTACGAACAGCATTAATGTTGTATTGCTTCATTAAGACAATATCATCGATCATATCCTGCTTCGAGACAGCTCGGGCCCTGTCCGCAGTAAATTCATGTCTGTTGACACCTTTAAAGACAATCCGTTTACCGTTTATATGCATAATATTGTCGATCATTTCAAACTGACGAAAACCTACTTGTCTCGAAAATACCTCCAGCGTTTCTTGATTATCTCCGTAGATGGTAAATACTAACGTGTACAAATAAGGGTCTTCCGCACTCCACTGATGAGGGCTGTCAATTTGCGTTTTTGTCGTGATTGATGCTGTTTCCTTGTTCGTGATATCAAAATCAACCGTCTGCTTTGTGATCGTTTGCTGATCGGCATCCAACAGCTCCATCTCGATACGGCTCGAAGAAAAAAAAGACTCGAAATAATTGAGTAAAGACGCTTTTACTTCAAGCTCTGCATGGTGATAATGTTGATCGAATGTTGTACGAATACGGTGATCATACAGATGGATCGCAGGAAGAGCATACAAATACACATCACGGAAAATACCACTCACTCGCCAGAAATCTTGATCCTCTAACCAACTGGCATCTGCCCAACGGTACACTTCGACAGCTAAGGTATTCTCACCTGCTTGCAGATAAGGCGTAATATTAAATTCCGCAGGTGTAAACGTATCTTCACTATAACCTGCAAGCTCACCATTTACCCACACATAAAAAGCGGCCTCTACACCTGCAAAATGTAGAATTACCGGTTTTTCTGACCATTCCTCTGTAATCGAGAAGGTTCTGACATATTGTCCTACCGGATTGTAATTGGTAGGTGCAAAAGGTGCTTCAATATCATCATGTTCAATCCATGGATATCTTGTATTCACATATTGCGGATACTCATAACCTTGCAGTTGCCAGTGTCCTGGAACTTGTATCGAATCCCAATCAGACCGATCATAATCTTTATGATAAAAATCCTTAATTCGCAAATTAGGATTTTCAGAGAAATGGAACGACCATTCTCCATTCAAACTTTGGTAATCACCTGATTCTTCCACATTTCCGGCAAGAGCCGTTTCTTTCGAGGAAAATGGTATGGCTGACGCATGCTGAGGCATACGATTTAACTCAAAAATTTCAGGGTTGTTGTTCCATTCCGGATATCCATTTGCTGGTGGAGAATAAACGAATTTTGATTTGTTAAACATAGAATAAGCGCCTCCCGTTATTGAAATCGAATATATTTTTCACTAATATTGTTGTCATTTCTTATGTAGTATATTAAAATATTCAGTAAAACTAGTCAAGTTAAATTTTACTTGTTTTACTAAAAGGATGAATATAATGGCTACTATTAAAGATATTGCTAAAAAAGCAGGTGTGTCGATCGCTACTGTCTCAAGAGTATTAAACTATGATCCTACCTTGTCAGTAGGCGACGAAACAAAAAAACGAATATTCGAGATTGCTGAATCGATGTCCTATCAAAAAAGAGCAACCAGAAAAAAACTGACAAGAAGAATTGCATTTGTGCATTGGGTAACCGAATCAGAGGAATTAACAGATTTGTATTATATGGGGATCAGGTATGGTATCGAATCACAGGCAGATCAGGAGCATTTGAGCCTATTAAAATATACAACGCAAGAAATTGATGATATTCCCTCTACTATTGATGGTGTCATTGCAGTTGGACGTTTTAGCGAAAACGAAATTAATCGATTTAAAAAATTAACAACGAATGTCGTGTTAATCGATTCAGATACAGCTCACCAAGGCTGTGATGCTGTATTAATTGATTTTCAAAGTGTGATGAAACAGGCCATCGATCATTTGCTTGATCGCGGATGTGAACAAATTGGTTTTATTGGCGGGAATCCCCTCTACACAGGGATGAGCGATTTACGCGAGCATTTTTTCCGTACTTACTGTCTTGACATGGCCATTTTACATGAGGATCTCATTTTACTGGATAGCTTTAATGTGGAAAGTGGTTATCGCTTGATGAAGCAATTTTTAGAAGATAAAAACGTCAGTAATGTTGGCTTTGTAGCAGCAAATGATCCGTTAGCGATTGGAGCATTAAAGGCGTTGAATCAGGAGAATATTAAAATCCCTCAGCAGGTTCGTTTAGTAGGGATTAATGATATAAGTGTTTCGAAATATGTTTATCCTGCTCTAACTTCTGTCCGGATCGAAAAAGAGTTAATGGGAAAAACTGCCGTTCAGTTAATGTTGGAACGATTGCAGGAGGAACGGGAAATCTGCAAGAAGGTCTATCTAGATACATCGCTTG